>NZ_JBEXYS010000020.1:0-135609 GCF_040631045.1 Streptomyces sp. NPDC005706
GGCGGCAGGTAGACGACGTCGAAGCCCATCTCCGCGATCGCCGCGAGACGCCGCTCGGCGCTGCGGAACGTGCCGTGCGCCCGCTCAGCGGTGCCCTCGGAGCGGGGGAAGAACTCGTACCACGAGCCGTACAGCGCCCGCTCCCGCTCCACCAGCAACGGCATCGCCTCGGACGCCGTCACCAACTCCCGCAGCGGATACCGGGACAGCACCCCCTCCACCTCCGGAGACAGCGCCGCCGCCAGCCGCCAGGCGGCCGGACGGCCCTCGTCCCGGAGCGCCGCGGCGGCCTCCAGGACGGTCTCGCGCCGTTCCTCCGGCACTCCGGCGGCCGCCCGTTCGTACAGCTGTGCGCCCTCGGTGAGGACCAGGTCGGTGTCGATGCCCGCCGGGATCTTGATCTGTGCGTGGTGCCGCCAGGTGCCGACCGGGTCCGACCAGGCCTCCACCGTGTAGGTCCAGTGGCCGGGCTCGCCCGGCGTGACGGTGGCGCCCCAGCGGTCGGTGCCGGGGGCGAGTTCGCGCATCGGGGTCCAGGGGCCCGGCCGGCCCTCCGGATCGCGCAGCACGACGTTCGCGGCGACCGCGTCGTGTCCCTCGCGGAACACGGTGGCCGACACTTCGAACGCCTCGCCGGTCACGGCCTTGGCGGGCCGGCGCCCGTGCTGGACCACGGGGCGCACGTCGAGGACGGGGACGCGTCCGACGGCCGTCGACCCGGCCGGGGCGGTGCGCTGCTGGGGCGGGCCGGGATCGTGGAGGTTCTCCGCCGGCTTCCCGGCCTTCCTGCCCGAGGTCTTCTTGCCGGCTGTCCTGCTGGTCGGTGGTGACGACGAGTGGTGCGTGGCGGGCATGACCGCTCCTGTCCGCGTCAACGTGGGTGTGGGCGGATGAATATGGGGAGGTGGGTCCTGCGTTCGTGCTGTGGTGCCGCTGTGGGGCGTACCGGGGGAGCCTTCCCATCCGTATCGGGTGGGCAATCCGGCACTTTGTTAACTACTCGCGCGTATGTCTACGTTCAAGACCGGCCCTCTTTTCCGGGTGCCCGCCGACCGCGGCTCCACGCCCCCGGCACCCCCTCCCCGTGACCCCGGCGCGCCCCGACACCCGTCCCGGTACGTCCCCACCGACCCCCCGGTAACCACTACCGTCGACAGGGACGACGAGACGTACAGCGCCGTGCGTCTCACACCACGCAACGCGTCCGAGGTGAGATGTGAAGGCGATCCGTCGGTTCACCGTCCGTCCCGTTCTCCCCGAACCCCTCCGGCCGCTGAGCGACCTGGCGCGCAATCTGCGCTGGTCCTGGCATGCGGAAACGCGCGACCTGTTCCAGTCCGTCGACCCCGAGCGGTGGGCGTCGGCCAAGGGTGACCCGGTGCGCCTCCTGGGCGGAGTGCGCCCGGCCCGGCTGGCCGAGCTGGCCGCCGACCGGCGCTTCCTGCGCCGGCTGACCGCGGTCGTGGACGACCTCGGCGACTACATGGCCGGCGACCGCTGGTACCAGCACCAGGGCGACGGACTGCCCGCCGCGGTCGCCTACTTCTCCCCGGAGTTCGGCATCACGGCCGCGCTGCCCCAGTACTCCGGCGGCCTCGGCATCCTCGCCGGCGACCACCTCAAGGCGGCCAGCGACCTCGGGGTGCCGCTGATCGGGGTGGGGCTGCTCTACCGGCACGGCTACTTCCGCCAGAGCCTGTCCCGGGACGGCTGGCAGCAGGAGCACTATCCGGTGCTCGACCCGCACGAGCTGCCCGTCACCCAGTTGAAGGAGGCCGACGGCACCCCGGCCCAGGTCTCGCTCGCGCTGCCCGGGGGCAGGGCGCTGCACGCCCGCATCTGGCTGGCGCAGGTCGGCAGGGTGCCGCTGCTGATGCTCGACTCGGACGTGGAGGAGAACGACCTCGGCGAACGCGGGGTGACCGACCGGTTGTACGGCGGCGGCAGCGAGCACCGGCTGCTGCAGGAGATGCTGCTGGGCATAGGAGGTGTCCGGGCCGTGCGCACCTACTGCCGGCTCACCGGCCACCCGGAGCCCGAGGTGTTCCACACCAACGAGGGGCACGCGGGTTTCCTCGGTCTCGAGCGGATCGCCGAACTGTGCGCGCGGGGGCTCGATTTCGACGCGGCGCTGGAGGCCGTCCGGGGCGGCACCGTGTTCACCACGCACACCCCGGTCCCGGCCGGGATCGACCGGTTCGACCGGGAGCTGGTCGCCCGGCACTTCGGCCCGGACTCCGAACTCCCGGGCATCGACGTGCAGCGGATCCTGGCCCTGGGCATGGAGACCTACCCGGGCGGCGAGCCGAACCTGTTCAACATGGCCGTCATGGGCCTCCGGCTGGCCCAGCGGGCCAACGGGGTGTCCCTGCTGCACGGACAGGTCAGCCGGGAGATGTTCGCGGGCCTGTGGCCGGGGTTCGACGCCGAGGAGGTGCCGATCACCTCGGTGACCAACGGGGTGCACGCCCCGACCTGGGTGGCCCCGGAGGTGCTCCGGCTCGGCGCCCGGCAGATCGGCTCCCAGCGGGCCGAGGACGCGCTGGCCGTCGGCGGCTCCGAGCGCTGGGACTCGGTGGCGGACATCGCGGACCAGGACGTCTGGGAGCTGCGCCGCACCCTGCGCGAACAGCTCGTGACCGAGGTGCGGGAGCGGCTGCGCGCCTCCTGGCGGCAGCGTGGCGCCGGGGACGCGGAACTGGGCTGGATCGACGGCGTCCTCGATCCCGACGTGCTCACCATCGGGTTCGCCCGGCGCGTCCCGTCGTACAAGCGCCTGACCCTCATGCTGCGCGACCGCGACCGGCTGATGGAGCTGCTGCTGCACCCGGAGCGGCCGATCCAGATCGTCGTCGCGGGCAAGGCGCACCCGGCGGACGACGGCGGCAAGCGGCTGGTGCAGGAGCTGGTGCGGTTCGCCGACGACCCGCGCGTGCGCCACCGCCTCGTCTTCCTGCCCGACTACGGCATGGCGATGGCGCAGAAGCTCTACCCGGGCTGCGACGTCTGGCTGAACAACCCGCTGCGCCCGCTGGAGGCCTGCGGCACCTCCGGGATGAAGGCGGCGCTCAACGGCTGCCTCAACCTGTCCGTGCTGGACGGCTGGTGGGACGAGTGGTTCCAGCCGGACTTCGGCTGGGCCGTCCCGACGGCGGACGGCGCCGGCACCGACCCCGACCGCCGGGACGACATCGAGGCCGCCGCCCTCTACGACCTGCTGGAACAGCGGGTGACCCCGCGCTTCTACGAGCGCGGCCGGGGCGGACTGCCCGACCGCTGGATCGAGATGGTCCGCCGCACCCTCGGCCGGCTCGGCCCGAAGGTGCTGGCGGGCCGCATGGTCCGGGAGTACGTGGACCGTCTGTACGCCCCCGCCGCCCAGTCGCACCGGGCGCTGACCCCGGACACGGCCCGTGAACTGGCCGCGTGGAAGGCCAGGGTGCGGGCCGCCTGGCCCGGGGTGAGCGTCGACCACGTGGAGACGACGGCCACGACGGCCACCGCGGAGCTGGGCACGACCGTGGGGCTGCGGGTACGGGTGGGACTGGGCGAGCTGGAGCCGGACGACGTGGAGGTGCAGGCGGTCTCGGGCCGGGTGGACGCGGAGGACCGCATCACCGAGGCCACGGCGGTGCCGCTGAAGCCGACCGGCAGCCCCGACCTGGAGGGCCGCCGCCTCTACGAGGGCCCGCTCTCCCTGGACCGCACCGGACCCTACGGCTACACCGTGCGCATCCTCCCGGCCCACCGTCTCCTCACCTCGGCGGCCGAACTGGGCCTGGTGACGGTGCCCTCGCAGGACACGGCGGAGGGAGCGGGGGTGCTGCTGCGCTGAGGGCGCGCGGCTCCGGCGGGCGGTGCGTCGCTCAGGCCTCGTCGTACTCGGCGCACAGGCGCTTCAGGACGGTGCCGCAGCGGCGGGCGTAGGCGCGCTGGAAGCCCCGGGTGGCGGGGCCGCCGGCGCGGGCGTACCACTTCTGCGCGCGGCTGAAGGCGGCGACGGTCAGCCAGACCGTGCCGTCACCCGTACGGTCGACCACGAAGGCCTCCTCACCGCACTCGGGGTGGCCTTCGAGGGTGCCGTAGGCCCAGCCCGCGCGCCGGGGTTCCTCGGCGGTCCAGACGACACGGCAGGGGGCTTTGATGACGCCGGCCAGGGTGACCGTGACGTCCACACCGGGGGCGGCGCGGTCGGCGCCGGCGTCGATGCCCACGCCCATGGCGCGGTGCATCTCCCAGGTGAGGACCGCCTCGGCGGCCCGACTGAAGACGGCCGTTCCCTCGCCGAGGCGGGTACGGACCAGCATCGGGTGGAAACCGGGCGGGCAGACGGTCAGGTCGTCGCGTGTCGCGCCGACCGGCTCGTAGGTGAAGGGCGCCTGGGGCATGGGTCAAAAGGGTAGGGCGGTACCCGGGACGACTTCCGACCGGGTACCGCCCAGCTTCACCGGGCCGTCGTCACTTGACGTTGACGGCCGTCCAGGCGGCCGCGACCGTCTTGTACTCGGTGCTGGAGGCGCCGTACAGGGCCGACGCCGCGCTCAGGGTCGCCTTGCGGGCGCCCTTGTAGTCGGTGGTCGACGTCATGTACTCGGTGAGCGCCTTGTACCAGACCTTCAGCGCCTTGTCCCGGCCTATACCGGTGACCTTGGAGCCGTCGGACGTCGGCGAGTCGTACTTGACGCCGTCGATCGTCTTCGCGCCGCTGCCCTCGGAGAGCAGGTAGAAGAAGTGGTTCGCCACGCCCGAGGACTCGTGCACGTCCTTGTCGCCGACGCCGGCCGACCAGTAGTCGGCGGAGCCGCCGTCCTTGCTGGGCTTGTCCATGTAGCGCAGCGGGGTGCCGTCACCGTTGATGTCGATCTTCTCACCGATGAGGTAGTCGCCCTTGTCGGTGGCGTTCTTGGCGTAGAACTCCACGCCGGTGCCGAAGATGTCGCTGGTGGCCTCGTTCAGGCCGCCGGACTCGCCGCTGTACTCGAGGCCGGCGGTGTTGGAGGTGACGCCGTGGCTCATCTCGTGGCCGGCCACGTCCAGCGCGGTCAGCGGGTGGTTGTCGCCCTCGCCGTCGCCGTAGGTCATGCAGAAGCAGCTGTCGTCCCAGAAGGCGTTGACGTAGTTGCTGCCGTAGTGGACGCGGGAGTACGCGGCCTTGCCGTCGTTCTTGATGCCGCTGCGCCCGAAGGTGTTCTTGTAGAAGTCCCAGGTGACCTGGGCGCCGTAGGCCGCGTCGGCGGCGGCCGTCTGGTCGGTGGGCGAGGAAGAGGCGCTGCCCGTGCCCCACACGTCGTCCGCGTCGGTGAACAGCGTGCCCTTGCCGCTGGTCTTGCGGGCCAGGTTGGTCGTCTGGTGACCGCCGCGCGAGGTGTCCTTGAGCTGGTACTTGGAACCGGACTTGCTGGTGCCGAGCGTCACCGTGCCCGAGTACTGGGTCTTGCCGGACCCCGTCTCGACGGCCTGGTGCTCGTACAGCTTCTTGCCGGTGTTGGCGTCGGTGACGACGTGCAGCTCGTTCGGGGTGCCGTCGTCCTGGAGGCCGCCGACGACCGTCTCGTAGGCGAGGACCGGCTTGCCCTCGGCCGCCCAGATCACCTTGCGCGGTGTCGTGTCGGCGGCCGTCTTCTCCGAACCGGCCGACCTGGCGGCGGTCAGCGCCTGCGACTCGGCCTTGCCGGTGGCGATCTTCGGCGTGAGCGAGGCGACCTCGATGGCGGCCTTGGTGTTCTCGGTGACGCCCTCGGACCTGCCGGACTTGGCGGTGTGGACGATGAGGTCGCCGCCGAGGACGGGCAGTCCGCCGTAGGTGCGCTCGTAGCGGGTGTGCACCGTGCCGTCGGCGTCCTTGACGACGTCCTTGACGACCAGCTTCTCCTTGGCGCCGAGGTCCATCTCCCGCGCGGTGCCGGCGGCGCCGGCCTGGGCCTGCTGGACCAGCGTGGTGCGGGCCCCGGCGGAGAGCTGGACCGGGGCGGCCGACAGGGAGCCGGCGGTGGTGGATCCGTGCGGGGTGTCGGCGTTGGCGTTGAGGGCCACACCGGTGGTGATCAGGGCGCCGGCCGCTACCGCGGTGGCGATGGCCAGCTTGGTGCGCTTTTGGCGCGCGTGAACGGGGCTCACTGAAGCTCCTTGTTCGTGGGGGGTCTCCGGCCGGCGTGGGGGCCGACAGGAGTGTCGTGCTGTGAAGGTGCTGTGGTGCCGCGGCGGTGGGGACAGCCTGGCGTGGAGAGCGCGTACATGTCATGCCCCCCAGTGATGTTGGCCGGAAAACGGCTGTCCGGTAACGGCCTCGGAAATGCGTACGAGCACGGCCCGGAGGTGCGAACCTCCGGGTCGTGCCCGTTGTGCGGCGCCGAAACGTCCGGCTCGGTGAACGTCGGCTTCCGGCCAGGGAGCCGGGGCGAAAGGGGAGGGCGGTACCGGGGCAAGCGCCCCGGTACCGCCCTCGTCCGGTTCTGCTGCGACTAGTTGACGTTGACCGCCGCCCAGGCCGCGGCCACCGTCTTGTACTCGGTGCTGGTGGAGCCGTACAGGGCCGACGCCGCGTTCAGGGTCGCCGTGCGGGCGCCCGAGTACTTCGTCGTCGAGGTCATGTACGTGGTGAGCGCCTTGTACCAGATCTGCAGCGCCTTGGCGCGGCCGATGCCGGTCACCGTGGAGCCGTTGTAGGTGGGCGAGTTGTACGTCACGCCGTTGATCGTCTTCGAGCCGCTGCCCTCGGACAGCAGGTAGAAGAAGTGGTTCGCGACACCGGACGAGTAGTGCACGTCCTTGTTGCCCACGGTGGAGGACCAGTAGTCGGCGGAGCCGCCGTCCTTGCTGGGCTTGTCCATGTAGCGCAGCGGGGTGCCGTTGCCGTTGATGTTGATCTTCTCGCCGATGAGGTAGTCACCGACGTCCGAGCTGTTGGCCGCGTAGAACTCCACGCCCGTGCCGAAGATGTCCGAGGTGGCCTCGTTCAGGCCACCGGACTCACCGCTGTAGTTGAGGCCCGCGGTGTTGGAGGTGACACCGTGGCTCATCTCGTGGCCGGCCACGTCCAGCGAGGTCAGCGGGTGGGTGTTGCCGCTGCCGTCGCCGTAGGTCATGCAGAAGCAGCTGTCGTCCCAGAACGCGTTGACGTAGGCGCTGCTGTAGTGGACGCGGGAGTAGGCGCCGACACCGTTGTTCTTGATGCCGTTGCGGCCGAAGGTGGACTTGTAGAAGTCCCAGGTCTCCTGCGCGCCGTAGGCGGCGTCCGCGGCGGCCGTCTGGTCCGTCGAGGAGCTGGAGGCCGCGCCCGTGCCCCAGATGTTGTCGGCGTCGGTGAACAGGGTGCCGGTGCCGGAGGTCCCACGGGCCAGGTTGTACGTCTTGTGGCCGCCGCGCGAGGTGTCGTACAGCTGGTACGTCGAGCCCGACAGGTTGGTGTTGAGGCTGACGGTGCCGGAGTACAGGGTCTTGCCGGTGCCGGTCGCGTTCTCGATGCCCTGGTACTCGTAGAGCTTCTTGCCCGTGGCCGCGTCGGTGATGACGTGCAGCTGGTTCGGGGTGCCGTCCTCCTGGAGGCCGCCGACGACCGTCTCGTAGGCGAGGACGGGCTTGCCGGAGCCGGCCCAGATCACCTTGCGCGCGCCGTCCGCCGTGGTCTTGGCGGAGCCCAGCGTCTTGGCGGCGCCCACGGCCTGCTTCTCCGCCTTGGCGGCGGTGATCTGCGGCTTGAGCGAAGCCACCTTCACGGCCGACTTGTTGGCCTTGGTGACGCCCTCGGCCTTGCCGGACTTGGCGGTGTGGACGATGAGGTCGCCGCCGAGGACGGGCAGCCCGCCGTAGGTGCGCTCGTAGCGGGTGTGCACGGTGCCGTCGGCGTCCTTGACGACGTCCTTGACGACCAGCTTCTCCTTGGCGCCGAGGCCTATCTCCTGCGCGGTGCCGGCGGCGCCGGCCTGGGCCTGCTGGATCAGCGTGGTGCGCGCCGCGGCGGAGAGCTGGGTCGGGGCGGCCGCAAGCGGCTTGGCGGCGGCGGCCTCGGCCGCGCTCTGGGCGCTGGCACTGGTGGTCAGACCAGTGGAAAGCAGGGCTCCGGCGGCGACAGCGGTGGCGACGGCCAGAGTGGTGCGCTTGCGACGCGCGTAGAGGGGGCTCACAGAAGCTCCTTCTCGTGGGGGAGTCCGGTCAGCGTGGGGTCACTGTCCGGAGGTGTGGTGGGAAGTTGCTGTGCTGTTGCTGCGGCGGTGAGGGAAGAGTGGCATCAGGGGCGCGTACATGTCATGACCCTGATGTGATGTTGGCTCAAATGCATCTGTCCGATAATCGTTTCAGCTATGTAAACGGGCGCCGCCCGAGGGTGCGAACCCCCGGACGACGCCCTGTTTTCCGGCTCGTGGCGAGCGGTTTACGGGAAGGTCAGCTTCCAGCTGTTGATCTTGCCCGTGTCATATGTGGCTTGATCCTGAACCTTCAACTTCCAGGTCCCGTTGGCCGATTCGGAGGAGGCGTTGACCGTGTAGGTCGCCTGCACGTTGTCCGCCGAGTCGGAGGAGGAGCGGTTCTTCAGGCGGTACGAGGCGCCCGACGGGCCGACCAGATCGATCACCAGGTCGCCGCGCCAGGTGTGCGTGATGTCCACGCTCACCTGGAGGTTGCTCGGCGCGCTTCCGCTCCTGCCGGAGACGGTGATGCTCGAGGTGACGGCGGGACCGTTGTCCGGTATCGGCACCGGGGTGGTGTTCTCGTACGAGGTGCCGCCGCCCCCGCCGCCGCCGGAACGTGCACCGACCGCCACGCCCGCCCAGGCGTCCTGCACGGCCTTGTACTCGGCGCTGGTGGTGCCGTACAGCTCGCCGGCCGCCGCGAGCGTGCCGGTGCGCGCGCCCGCGTAGTTGGTGGTGGAGGTCCACTTGGTGGTCAGCGCCCGGTACCAGATCTGCAGCGCCTTGTCCCGGCCGATGCCGGTGACCGGGAGGCCGTCCGCCGTCGGCGAGTTGTAGCTGACGCCGTTGATGACCTTGGCGCCGCTGCCCTCGCTCAGCAGGTAGAAGAAGTGGTTGGCCGGGCCGGACGAGTAGTGGACGTCGACGCCGCCGATCCCCGAGTACCAGCTGTCCTTGGACGCGCCGTCCTTGCTGGGCTTGTCCATGTAGCGCAGCGGGGTGCCGTCGCCGTTGATGTCGATCTTCTCGCCGATGAGGTAGTCGCCGACGTCGGAGGAGTTGTTGGCGAAGAACTCCACGCCGGTGCCCATGATGTCGCTGGTGGCCTCGTTCAGGCCGCCGGACTCACCGCTGTAGTTCAGGTTCGCGGTGTTGGAGGTGACGCCGTGGCTCATCTCGTGCCCGGCGACGTCGAGGGCGGTCAGGGGGTCGGCGTTGCCGGAGCCGTCGCCGTAGGTCATGCAGAAGCAGCTGTCGTCCCAGAAGGCGTTCACGTACGAGTTGCCGTAGTGGACGCGGGAGTAGGCGCCGACGCCGTTGTTCTTGATGCCGCTGCGGTTGAAGGTGCTCTTGTAGAAGTCCCAGGTGACCGCGGCGCCGTAGTGGGCGTCCGCGCCCGCGGTGGCGGCGTTGGACGTGGTGCCGTTGCCCCAGGTGTCGTTGGTCTGGGAGAACAGCGTGCCGGTGCCCGAGCTGCCGTGGTTCAGGTTGTACGTCTTGTGGCCGCCGCGCGCCCCGTCGGTCAGCGTGTAGTTCGAGCCCGACTGGGTCGTGGTCAGCGTGACCTGGCCGCTGTACTGGGTGTTGCCGATGCCGTTCTTGATCCCCTGGTACTCGAACAGCTTCTTGCCCGTGGCCGCGTCGGTGACGACGTGGAGCTGGTTGGGGGTGCCGTCGTCCTGGAGGCCGCCGACGACCGTCTCGTAGGCGAGGACGGGCTTGCCGGAGCCGGCCCAGACGACCTTGCGCACGCTGTCCGCCGCCGACCGGGTGCCGCCGAGGCTCCTGGCCCGCTGGACGGCCTGCTTCTCGGCCGCGGCCTTCGACACGGACGGGGTGAGGTCCGCGATCCTCAGCGTGGCCCGGGTGGCCTTGACGACCGACTTCGGGGCACCGGACCCGGCCGTGTCGACGACGAGGTCGCCGCCGAGCACCGGCAGTCCGGCGTAGGTGCGCTCGTAGCGGGTGTGCAGGGTGCCGTCGGCGTCCTTGACGACGTCCTTGACGACCAGCTTCTCCTTGGCGCCCAGGCCGATCGCCCTGGCCGTCGCGGCCTTTTGGGCGTCGGCGTGCCGGATCAGCTCGGTGCGCTGCGACGGCGTGAGCTTGAGCGCGACATGGGCCGGATTGACCTTGCCGGCCCGCGGCTGGGCGGGGGCGGCGGTCGCGGCGCCGGACTGGACGGCCGCGGCGATCAGGGCGGCGACGCCGGCGAGGGCGACGGTGGCGGTGCGGTGGTGCCCGGTGTGGGGGGTGCGTCTGCGAGAGGTGCTGCTCAACACTGACTCCTTCTGCATGACCGCGGGTCGCGCGGCCAGGGGAGACCGGACGGTGGGTTGGGACGTCCGGGCAGAACAGGGCGTTACGCGGAACCACGTGCAGGTGCGCGGCGGGCTCACCCGGTGCGTGCGAAGCTGTGCGTTCGCTGTGAGCCGACCGTTGTGAAGAGTGACAGGGAATCACCTGACCTGTCAGGACCACGTCACGAACTTGGCCGGAAATCGTACGTAGTCCGGATATTCGTGTTCGGTATACGAACCATCGGCCGTGCGACGGGACACGGCCCGGCCAGGTCGTGCGGGGACGCGGCCCGGCCGTGCCGAGCGGGGACGCCGGCCGTACAGGGGCGCGGCCGTGCAGCCGTACGCACCGTCACGGGCCGCCCGCGTCCCGCCGGATCAGTCCGCCGCGCCGTCCCCGTGCCAGGTCCGCCACAGGGACGCGTACGCACCGTCCGCCCGCACCAGCTCCTCGTGCGTGCCCAGTTCACTGAGCCGGCCGTCCTCCATCACGGCCACCCGGTCCGCGTCGTGCGCGGTGTGAAGGCGGTGGGCGATGGCGATGACCGTACGGGACTCGAGGACCGCGGCCAGGGCGCGTTCGGCGTGGCGGGCGGTGCCGGGATCGAGCAGGGCCGTGGCCTCGTCGAGGATCAGGGTGTGGGGGTCGGCCAGCACCACGCGCGCCAGCGCCAGTTGCTGGGCCCGGGAGCCGTCGGTGGGGTGGCCGCTCGGGCCGAGCACGGTGTCGAGCGAGGCGGGCAGGCCGCGCACCCAGTCGTCGGCGCCCACCGCGGTCAGGGCCGCCCACAGCGCGTCGTCCGTGGCGTCCGGTTCGGCGATCAGTAGGTTGTCCCGGACCGTGCCGAGGAACACGTGGTGCTCCTGGGTGACCAGGACGACCTGGCGGCGCAGCAGCTCCGGTTCCAGGGACGCGATGGGCACCCCGCCGACCGTCACCGAGCCCGCCCCGGGGGTGTCGATGCCCGCGAGGAGTCTGCTGAGGGTCGTCTTCCCGGCGCCGGACGGGCCGACCACGGCCAGCCGTTCGCCCGGCCGCACCGTCAGGTCCACCCCGCGCAGCACCTCACCGCCCCGCTCGTAGGCGTACCGCACCCCGCGCACGTCGATCCGGTCGTCCTCCGGGGCCGGGCAGGCGGCTCCCGGATCCGTCCGGGGGGCCTGCGCCAGACCCTCCACACGCGCGAACGAGGCGCCGCTGCTCTGCAGTTGCTCCACCCGCATCAGGATCTGGTCCAGCGGCTCCGTGAACTGCCGCAGATACAGGGCCGCCGCCACCACCGCGCCGACCCCCACCGCCCCGCGCTGGTGCAGCCAGCCGCCGAGCAGCAGCACGCCCACCACGGGGACGGTGTACGTCACCTCGACCGCCGGGAAGAACACGGTCCGCAGGTAGAGGGTGTGGAAGCGGGCCCGGCGGGACCGCTCCAGCGCGTCCCGGCTCGCGGTGATCCGCCGCCCGCGCAGCCGGAACGCCTCGACCGTGCGGGCCCCGGCCGCCGTCGACGCCACGATCTCGGCCACCTCGGAGTTGGCCGCGCCCTCGGCGAGGTAACCGTCCCGGGCCCGGCGCAGATACCAGCGCAGCGCCAGCCAGATGGGCGTCAGGCACACCACGCCGAACAGGCCCAGCAGCGGATCGAGCGCGAACACCGCGCCCAGCACGAACAGCGCCTGCACGGTGCTGACGAGCAGCTCCGGGCCGACGTCCCGCAGGGTGGTGCCGACCGTCGCCACATCGGCCGTGCCGCGCGCGGTCAGATCACCCGTGCCGGCCCGCTCCACCGCCGACGCGGGCAGTGCCAGCACCCGGTCGACGTACTCCTCGCGCACCCGGGCCAGCGTCCGCTCCCCGAACCGGTGTCCCACGTACCGCGCCCAGCGCGCCAGCAGCAACTGGGCGAGCGCGCACACCAGGATCAGCAGCGCGGGCCCGTCCACCGCGTCCACCCCGTGCCCCGCCCGGACCTCGTCGATGATCCGCCCGACCAGCCACGGCCCGGCCAGCCCCGCCGCGGCCGCCAGCGCGTTGAGCACCAGCGCGGCGGCGAACGCCCGCCCGTCGGCCCGCACCAGCCGCAGGGTCGCCCGCCGTACCCCGGCCCGGGCCGCGACCGGCAGCAGCCCCTCACCCGCCGTCACCGTACGGCCTCCTCGGTGTTCTCGGTGTTCTCGGTGTTCTCGGTGTTCTCGGTGGTCTCGACGTCGCGCGCCACCAGTGCCCGGTAGCCCGGCTCCTCGGCCAGCAGCCGCCGGTGCGGGCCGCCGGCCGCCACCTTGCCGTCGGACAGGAACAGCACCGTGTCCGCGCGGTCCAGCACCAGCGGCGAAGTGCTCGTCACCACCGTCGTACGGCCCTCGCGCGCCGTCCGCAGCCGCTGTGCGACGGTGGCCTCCGTGTGCGCGTCCAGCGCCGAGGTCGGCTCCACGGCGAGCAGCACCTCGGGGTCGGCCAGCAGCGCCCGCACCAGCCGGATCCGCTGCCGCTGGCCGCCGGAGAGGCTGCGGCCCTGCCCGGCGACGGCCGAGTCCGCACCGTCCGGCAGCCCCCGTACGACGTCCTCGGCGGCGGCCGCGTACACCGCCCGGCGCAGCGCGGCCTCATCGGCCGGCTCCGCGGTGGCCACCGTCTCCCTGAGCGGCCCGGCGAACAGGTCCGCCTCGTTGTCGGCGACCAGGATCCGGGACCGCACCTCGGCCAGCGGCACCGCGTCCAGCCGGACCCCGCCCCAGGTGGCGTCGGTCGCCCCGTACCGGCCGAGCCGGTCCACCACCGCCGCCGCCTCGGCGGGACGCGCGGCGGCCAGCGCGACCAGCCGGCCGGCCGGAACCCGCACCCCGGACGCCGGGTCGTGCAGTTCGGCCGGACCGTCCGGCGCGGGCAGCGGGCCCTCGTCCGGCTCCGGCTCCAGCCGCAGCAGCGCCACCACGCGGCGGGCCGCCACCACACCCCGGTTCAGCTGGTAGGTCAGCTCGATGAAGAAAGCCACCGGCACGATCAGCACCGCGACATAGCCGTACACCGACACCAGCTCACCGATGCTGATGCCGCCCTCGGCCGCCTGCCGCGCCGCCAGCCAGGTCACCACCGCCAGGAACAGCGTGGGCACACCCATGCCCAGCGCCTGCACCCAGCTCGCCACCGCCCCCACCCGGTACCCCTGGGCGCGCAGCCGCTGCGAGTCCCGGCGGAAGGCGTCCGCGAACAGCCCCTTGCCACCGAAGCCGTTGAGGACCCGCAGCCCGCCCGCGAGATCCCCGATACGGGCCGCCAGCACGCCCTGGCGCTCCCGGTACTCGCCCTCCGCGCCCTGCAGCCGCAGCGTCAGCGGCCCGGTGAGCAGCGCGATCACCGGCACCCCGAGCAGCACCACGGCGGCGAGCGGTGCCGAGATGGACAGCAGCACCCCGGCCACCACCACGTAGACCACCAGCGAGCCCACCCCGGGCCCGACCACGGTCAGCGCCTGCGCGATGGTCTGCACGTCACCGACCCCGATGGTGACGACCTCCCCGGCCCCGGCCCGGCGCGGCAGCGCCGCCCCCAGCCGCGCCGCGTGCTCCACGACCAGCTTCACCGTGCGGAAGTTGGCGTCCATCCGCACCCGGGTCATGGTGCGGTGCCGCATGATGCTCACCCAGGAGTTCACCCCGCCGACCACCAGCATCACGCCGGCCCACGCGGCCAGCACCCCGGTCCGGCCGGGCACCAGACCGTCGTCCACCGCCCGCGCCATCAGATACGGCTGCGCGGCCATCAGGACCATCCACACGCTGCCCAGCAGCGCGCCCACCAGCGACCGCACCCGCTGGCGCAGCACCAGCCAGCCCAGGAAGTGCCAGCCGCCGCGGACGTCGGGTGTGCCCGGATCCTCGTACGCGTCGATCAACCTGCCGCCCCCGTCCCGTCCGTCCCGCTACGCCAGACTGTCCCGCCACGCCTTGTGCAGATCCGCGAACCTGCCGGTGCCCGCGATGAGTTCGCCCGGGCTGCCGTCCTCGACGATCCGGCCGTGCTCCATCACCAGCACCCGGTCGGCGATCTCCACGGTCGACAGCCGGTGCGCGATCACCACGGCGGTACGGCCGCGCAGCACCGTGGCCATGGCCCGCTGCACGGCGCGCTCGCCCGGAACGTCCAGGGAACTGGTCGCCTCGTCCAGGATCAGGACCGCCGGATCGGCCAGCAAGGCGCGGGCGAACGCGACGAGCTGGCGCTGTCCGGCCGAGATGCGGCCGCCGCGCTTGCGGACGTCCGTGTCGTAGCCGTCGGGCAGAGCGCTGATGAACTCGTGCGCGCCGATCGCCTTCGCGGCCCGCTCGATGTCCTCCCGCGCGGCTTCGGGCCGGCCGATCGCGATGTTGTCCGCCACCGTACCGGAGAACAGGAACGCCTCCTGCGTCACCATGACCACCCCGCGCCGCAGCTCGGGCATCCCCAGTTCGCGCAGGTCGACCCCGTCGAGCAGCACCCGCCCGTCGGACGGGTCGTAGAACCGGGCGAGCAGCTTGGCCAGCGTCGACTTGCCGGCGCCCGTGGAGCCGACGACGGCGACGGTCTGCCCGGCAGGCAGCGTCAGATCGAAGCGGGGCAGCACCTCGCCGCCGGTGCGGTAGGCGAAGCGGACACCGTCGAAGACCACCTCGCGGCCCGGGAACTCGCTTTTCAGGGGCGGCAGTTCGCGCGGCTCCGACGGCTCCGGCACGGACGGCGTCTGCGCCAGCAGCCCGGCGATCTTCTCCAGGGACGCGGCCGCGGACTGGTAGGAGTTCAGGAACATGCCGAGCCGGTCGATCGGGTCGTACAGCCGCCGCAGGTACAGCACGGCCGCCGCCAGCACACCCAGCTCCAGCGAGCCGGACGCCACCCGGTAGGCGCCCCACAGTACGATTCCGGCGACCGCGGTGTTGGCCACCAGGCGGGAGCCGACCACGTAACGGGCCATCTCCAGCAGGGCGTCGCCGTTGGTGCGTTCGTGCCGCTGGTTCAGCACGGCGAACTCGGCGTCGTTCGCCGCCTCCCGGCGGAAGGCGCGCACCGGGCGGATGCCGTTCATCGTCTCCACGAACTTCACGATCACCGACGCGATGGCCGTGGACCGCGCCCGGTACACCCGCCCCGCGCGCCGCTGGTACATCCGCACCAGCAGGTACAGCGGCACGAAGGAGGCCACCGCGACCGCGCCGAGGCCGAGATCCAGCCACAGCAGCATCGCCGCGATGTAGACGAAGGACAGCACGACGGTCACCAACTCCTGCAGCCCCTCGTCGAGGAGCTCGCGCAGCGATTCGACGTCCGTCGTGGAGCGGGAGATCAGGCGGCCGCTCGTGTACCGCTCGTGGAAGTCGACGCTGAGGGCCTGCGCGTGCCGGAAGATCCGGCCCCGCAGATCCAGCAGCACGTCCTGGTTGACCCGCGCGGAGGCCTCGATGAACGCGAACTGCAGTCCGCCGGAGAGCAGCGCGCACAGCAGATAGCCCGCGCCCACCGCGATCAGCGGCCCGTGGTCGTGGTCCCGGAACGCCGGAACGGCGTTGTCGAGGGCGTACGCCACCAGCAGCGGGCCCGCCTGCACGGCCGCCTGCTGGAGCAGCAGCAGGAGCGTGGTGACGGCGACCCGGGACTTCATGGGCGCGAGCAGCGAGCGCAGCAGCGCGGCCGTCGCACCGGGCGGGGCGGGCAGGACGTCGTGGTCGAACGGGTCGCCGTCGCCGGTGTCCCGCGTCCGTGGCGGCCGGTCGTCGTCCTCCGTGGCCGGGGCGGCGGTCGTCGTGCTGGTCATCGGTGGTCCTCCCGGTCCCCGGCCGCCGCGCCCGACATCAGGTGCGCGTACTCGGCGTTCGTGCGCAGCAGTTCCTGATGGGTGCCGACGGCGGCGATCCGGCCGCCCGACAGCAGGGCGACCCGGTCGGCGAGCAGCACCGTGGACGGCCGGTGGGCCACGATCAGCGCGGTGGTGTCCGCCAGCACCTGCCGCAGCGCGGCCTCCACGGCGGCCTCCGTGTGCACGTCCAGCGCGGACAGCGGGTCGTCCAGCACCAGGAACTCCGGCCGGCCGACCACCGCGCGCGCCAGGGCCAGGCGCTGGCGCTGCCCGCCGGACAGGCTCAGCCCCTGCTCGCCGACCTGGGTGCCGGTGCCCTGCGGCAGCGCGTGCGCGAAATCGGCCTGGGCCACCGCGAGCGCCCGGTCCAGGTCCGCCTCGCCGGCGCCGTCCGCCGCGCCCATCAGCACGTTCTCGCCGACGGACGCCGAGAACAGCGTGGGTTCCTCGAAGGCCACGGCGACCCTGGCGCGCAGCTCCTCACGGGGCATGGCGGCGATGTCCACGCCGTTCAGGCTGATGCGGCCCGAGGTCACCTCGTGCAGCCGTGGGACGAGCGCGGTCAGGGTCGTCTTGCCGCTGCCGGTGGCCCCGACCAGGGCCATGGACTCACCGGGGCGGACGTGCAGGTCGATTCGGTCGAGCAGGGGCGGGGAGTCCGGGGGCGCGTCGGGGTAGCGGAACCGGACGTCGTGGAAGCGCAGTCCGGGTTCGGACCCGGCGCCGGCGCCGACCGCCGGCGCCCCGGCGCTCTCCGGTTCCTCGTCCATCACCTCGAAGTACCGCTCGGTGGCGGTCGCCGCCTCCTGGCTCATGGCCAGCAGGAAGCCGATGGAGTCCACCGGCCAGCGCAGCGCGAGCGCCGTGCTCAGGAAGGCGACCAGCGTGCCCGCGGACAGCTCGCCGTCGGCCACCTGCAGCGCGCCGACCACCAGCGCGGCGCCGATCGCCAGCTCCGGGAGCGTCACGATGACGCCCCAGATGGCGGCCAGCAGCCGCGCCTTGCGCAGTTCCGTGCCGCGCAGCCGGCCCGACAGCTCGTGGAACGCCCGCGCCTGGCTGCGGTGCCGGCCGAAGCCCTTGATGATGCGGATGCCGAGCACGCTCTCCTCGACGACCGTGGTCAGATCGCCGACCTGGTCCTGGGCGCGCCGTGCCACCTCGGCGTAGCGCCGCTCGAAGACCACACAGGTCCACAGCACCGGAATCGCGGGCCCGAGGACGACCAGGCCGAGCACCCAGTCCTGCATCAGCATGATCACCACACCGACGAGGATCGTCACGCCGTTGACCAGCAGGAAGGTCAGCGGGAACGCCAGGAACATGCGCAGCAGCATCAGATCGGTCGTGGCCCGGGAGAGGAGCTGGCCGGACGCCCACCGGTCGTGGAAGGACACGGGCAGCCGTTGCAGCCGGCGGTACAGGGCCGCCCGCAGCTCCGCCTCGACGTGCGACAGCGGCCGGGCCACCAGCCAGCGTCTTATGCCGAACAGGACCGCCTCGGCGATGCCGAGCAGCAGCAGGCACAGCGCGCCGAGCCAGACGCCCGCCGGGGTCCGGTCGGCGACCGGGCCGTCGACCATCCACTTCAGCACCAGCGGGATCACCAGGCCCACGCAGGAGGCCACTATCGCGACGAACGCGGCCGTGAACAGCCGCGCCCGCACGGGCCGCACGTACGGCCACAGGCGCAGCAGGGTGCGGACGGCCGACCGCTCGGGGCGGACTTCTTCTGCGGTGGTTGCACGTGTCGTGGGCATCAGGAGTGAGCCTACGGATCGCCACTGACATCGCCCACCGAGTTTTGGCCGGACCCGGCTCCGCCGCTGGACCTACGACCTGCGGCTTCGGGCGTTCGAGGCCGCCGGACCGGCTACGGGACCCCGAGCTCGAACAGGGCGTATCCGGCGTACGAGCCGGAGGCCAGGGCCGCGACGCCCAACAGGGTGAACAGCAGGCGCGGACGGAGGCGGCGCAGCGCGACGGCCAGGGGGACGAACAGGGGGAAGCAGGGGAGCAGGTAGCGGGAGACGTTCGCGAAGATCTGCTGGCTGCCGAGGACCAGGGCGAGCGTGAGCACGGTGTGGACGACGAGCACCGCCGGGGGGCGGAGCCGGAGCAGCAGCGGGACGAGGGCGAACGCCAGCAGGACGACCCCGACCGAGATGACGTCCGCGAAGGGCCACGCCGACAGATACGTGAAGTGACCCACGGGGACGGAGGTGAGCACGTCGAGGGTCTGCGCGCCGTAGTCGAACCGGTGGGCCCAGGCGCCCGACTGGAGCGTGAAGTAGCCGCCGTAGTCACCCATCCGGTGCCCCACCCAGCCCAGGTAGCCGAGCAGGCCCAGCGGGGCCAGGGCCATGGCGAGGAGCGGACGCAGCACGCCGTCGCGCCTGTCGCGCACGGCGAGAAGGGCGGCCACCCCCAGCGCGGCGATCAGGGCCGCGGCCGTGGGGCGGTTGAGGCCGGCCGCGAAGGCGAGGACCCCCGCGGTGAGCCAGCGCCGGGTCATGACCGCGTAGCAGGTCCAGGCGGCCAGAGCGACGTACAGCGAGTCGGAGTAGACCGCCCACTCGACGCCGGAGCCCGGCCAGACCGCCCACAGGCCCGCCGCCACGAGACCGGCGCGCCGGCCGCCGAACAGGTCGGCCACGGCGTAGATCCCGAGCGCGGCGACGAACGAGGCGGCGATCGAGACCAGCAGGCCGGCGCCGTACGGTCCCAGTCCCGTCACCGCGGAGACCAGCCGCATCAGCGCCGGGTAGAGCGGGAAGAACGCCGCCGAGTTGCCCTCCAGCGTGATCAGGCCGGTGGCGCCGGGGATGTGCACGAGTCTCGGGTCGTAGCCGTGCACCGCTATCTGCTGGTACCACCAGCCGTCCCAGGTGGCCAGGACGTCCCAGGCGTGCGCTCCGCCGCCGAACCGTGGATGCTTCCCGCGGAAGTCACCGGCCGAGTCGAGCAGGTACATGAACGAGCAGAAGCCGACGAGCTTCAGGACGCCGTAGCAGGCGAGGACCGGTCCGTGGTGGCGGGCGGCGGCGCGCAGACGCCGCCGGAGCGCCGGCACGGGCTCCCGCGCCGGCGCCGGGACGTGGTGCAGCGTCGTGCTCATACGGCGCCCGCCCGGGTCCGGCGACGGCGGCCCGGCGCACGCCGCAGCCGGGCGATCCCGCGCAGGTCGGCCAGCGCGGTGGCCAGGATGTCGACCCGGCTGTCGGGGTCGTCGACCCAGTCCACCGGCACCTCGTGGATCCGCAGCCCGGCCCGCTCGGCGAGCACCAGCAGCTCGGTGTCGAAGAACCACTCCCCGTCCCGCACCAGGGGCAGCAGGCGCTGGGCGACATCACGCCGCACCGCCTTGAAACCGCACTGCGCGTCCGAGAAGCCCACCGCCAGCGTGCGGCGCAGCAGCATGTTGTAGCAGCGCGAGACGATCTCCCGCTTGGGGCCGCGCACCACCCGTGAACCGGGCGCGAGCCGGGTGCCGATGGCCAGGTCCGAGTGGCCCGAGATGAGCGGTGCCACCAGCGGCAGCAGCGCGGCGAGCCCGGTGGACAGGTCCACGTCGGTGTACGCCAGCACCGGCGCCCGGGAGCCCGACCACGCCGCGCGCAGTGCTCGTCCGCGTCCCTTCTCGGGCAGCCGTATCCACTCCACCTCCGCCAGTTCGCCGGCGAGGGCGGCGGCGATGCGCGGGGTGCGGTCCGTGCTGGCGTTGTCGGCGACCGTGATGCGGAACGGGTAGGGGAAGGTGTCCCGCAGGTGCGCGTGCAGCCGCGTCACGTTCGGCTCCAGATCCGTCTGCTCGTTGTACACCGGCACGGCCATGTCCAGCACGGGCTCCGGGTGCGGGGCGCGCATGGGCAGTGGGGCGTCGGCCGGTGCCAACCGGCCCGGGAGGGGATTCATCACGTAAGTCCCTTGTGTTCTCTGGTTCGAGGCGTGCCGAAGGCACCGTTGGCGGGAAGGGGCGGCGGGCTAGCCGGCCGCCGGGGAGGTGTACGACGGGCTCGCCGACCCGGTGGCCGGTGCTGTGGTGGCCGTGCCGGGGGAGGTGGCCGTCGCCGTGCCGGTGGGCGGCCCGCCCGGAGTGGAACTCCCCGGCGCCGGTGGCGGCAGGGAGGTCTCGGCCGTGCCGCCCGGGCTCGGGAACCGCGTCGTCGGCGGACCGGTCGGGGCGTTCGGCGAGTCGTCCGGCCCCGGGGAGGTGCTCGGCGACGGTGCGGGGCTGATCACCGGCAGCGGGCCGGGAGCGCTCGGCCGGTCGGAACCCGGCGCGTGCGGCCACAGCAGCAGCCCGAGGCCGATCCCGGCGGCGGCCAGCACGGACCCGGCCGCCCTGCGCGCCGCGCGGATCCGCCGCCGGTTCCGCACACCCGCGCGCAGCCGTTCCCGGTGCCCGGCCCGGAAGGCGTGGTGCTGCTGGGTGCTGTGCATGAGCTGCGCCAGCTGCCGCTCGAAGTGATCCATGGCTTCTCCCCTCACCCCACCGGCTCGATGACGTCGGCCAGGAGCCGGCGCAGCCGGGCCACCCCGCGCGCGGCGTGCGACCGGGCCGTGCCCACCGGGCAGCCCAGGGTCTCCGCGACCAGGCGGTCGGGCAGGTCCTGGTAGTAGCGCAGGACGACCGCGGCCCGCTGCCGGGGCGTCAGCTGGGCGAGCGCCCACTCCAGCCGGGACCGCTCGGCGACGGCCGCCGACAGGTCACCTGCCGCCGCCACCTCGGGCAGCTCCTCCACGGGCCGCTCGCCCCACCAGCGCCGGCGGGCGGAGCGGGCCGCGGCCCGGGCCAGCACCTTGCGGACATACGCCTCCGGCGCCCCGTCGGCGACCTTCGGCCAGACGAACCACAACTTGACCAAGGACTCCTGCAACAGGTCCTCGGCGCGGTGCCTGTCCCCTCCGGTGAGCAGACGGGCCAGATGGAACAACACCGACCAGCGGGCCGCCACAAACGCGTCGTACTCACCGGCCCGAGCCTGCTCCATCCCACGGTCCCGTCCTCGCCGGCTGTCCACACAAGGGGAAAGGCCCTGACGCCCCCGGCACGCTGCACCCGACGGGGGTGATCCGCGTCACGGGTGGATGTCACACCGCGTCAGCCGGCCCGCAGCAGCAGGACGGTCCGCGCCGGCACGGTGATCCGCGCACCCGCCGGGTGGACCGTCCCCGGCGCCTCGGACTGCTCCTCGCGCGAGGTGTCGACCACGACCTCGTAGCGCTCCGCCCACGGCGGCCCCGGCAGCACGAAGGCCGTAGGGCGGTCCCCGGCGTGCAGCACCGCGAGAAAGCTGTCGTCCAGGACCGGCGCGCCCCGCTCGTCCCGGCCCGGGATGTCCTGACCGGACAGATACATGCCAAGCGTGGCGGCGGGGGCGTACCAGTCGCCCTCGGTCATCTCCTCGCCCCGCGGGGTGAACCAGGCCAGATCACGCAGTCCGGCCGCCGAGTGGGCGCGCCCGGAGAAGAAGGCGCGGCGGCGCAGCACCGGATGACGGTGGCGCAGGGCGATCAGCCGGGAGGTCAGTTCGTACAGGGAGCGCCAGGCGGGGTCGTCCAGCAGGGACCAGTCCAGCCAGCCGATCTCGTTGTCCTGGCAGTAGGCGTTGTTGTTGCCGTGCTGAGTGCGGCCCAGTTCGTCACCGGCGACCAGCATCGGCACACCGGTGGACAGCAGCAGGGTCGTCATCAGGTTCCGCAACTGCCTGCGCCGCAGCGCCCGTACCCGCTCGTCGTCCGTCTCCCCCTCCGTCCCGCAGTTCCAGGAGCGGTTGTCGTCGGTGCCGTCCCGGTTGCCCTCGCCGTTGGCCGCGTTGTGCTTGCCGCCGTACGAGACCAGGTCGCGCAGGGTGAAACCGTCATGCGCGGTGACGAAGTTGACGGAGGCGTAGGGGCGCCGGCCGCCCCAGGCGTACAGGTCGCTGGAGCCGGACAGCCGGTAGCCCATCTCCCGCACGTCGGGCAGCGCATGGCGCCAGAAGTCCCGCACGGTGTCCCGGTAGCGGTCGTTCCACTCGGTCCACAGCGGTGGGAAGGCGCCCACCTGGTAGCCGCCCGAGCCGATGTCCCACGGTTCGGCGATCAGCTTCACCCGGCGCAGTACCGGGTCCTGGGCGATGACCGCCAGAAAGGGGGACAGCATGTCGACGTCGTGCATCGAGCGGGCCAGCGCCGCCGCGAGGTCGAAGCGGAAGCCGTCCACGCCCATCTCGGTCACCCAGTAGCGCAGCGAGTCCGTGATCAGACGCAGCACCTGGGGCTGGACCACGTGCAGGGTGTTGCCGCAGCCGGTGTAGTCGGCGTACCGGCGGGCGTCGTGCTGGAGCCGGTAGTAGCCCCGGTTGTCGATGCCCTTCAGGGAGAGCGTGGGCCCGAGTTCGCCCGCCTCGGCGGTGTGGTTGTAGACCACGTCGAGGATGACCTCGATGCCGGCCGCGTGCAGCGCGCGGACCATCCGCTTGAACTCGCCGACCTGGCCGCCCGTCGTCCCCGAGGCCGCGTACGCCGCGTGCGGGGCGAAGTAGCCGATGGAGTTGTAGCCCCAGTAGTTCTTCAGGCCCCGGCGCAGCAGGTGGTCCTCGTGCGCGAACTGGTGCACGGGGAGCAGTTCCACGGCCGTGACACCCAGTCGGGTGAGGTGCTCGACCGCCGCCGGGTGGGCGAGCCCGGCGTAGGTGCCGCGCAGCTCCTCGGGGATGCCGGGGTGCAGCCTGGTGAAGCCGCGCACGTGCAGTTCGTAGATGACCGAGTCCGCCCACGGCGTCTTGGGGCGGCGGTCGTCGGACCAGTCGTCGTCGTCCTGGACGACGACGCCCTTGGGGACGTGCGGCGCGGAGTCCCGGTCGTCCCGGACGGTGTCGGCGACATGCTGCTCCGGCCAGTCCCGGACATGCCCGTAGACCTCCGGCGGCAGACGGAACTCCCCGTCCACCGCGCGCGCGTACGGGTCGAGCAGCAGCTTGGCCTGGTTCCAGCGGGCACCGGTCCACGGGTCCCAGCGGCCGTGCACGCGGTAGCCGTAGCGCTGCCCGGGCATCACGCCGGGCACGAAGCCGTGCCAGATCTCGTGCGTCAGTTCGGTCAGTGGAACCTGCGTCTCCCGGCCCCGCTCGTCGAACAGGCACAGCCGCACCGCCTCCGCCCCGGCCGCCCACAACGCGAAGTTGGTGCCCGCGACGCCGTCCGGGCCGACCCGGAACCGGGCCCCCAGCGGGGTCGGCGCACCGGGCCACACGGGCGGCGCGGGCGGCACGCCGCGACGGGCGCCGCTCACCGCGGCCGCCGCCGGCCCGCTCCCGGCGGCCGGCTCCTCGGCCCGTGCCCGCTGCTCGGCTGCGCTCGTCACCAGTCGGCCCCTCTTTCAGTGGCTCGCCCGCGGGGCGCAGCGCGCCGCGCCGAACGGCCGGGCGCGCGCGCAGGCGCACGCCCGGCCACCCGGTACGGCTGCGCCCCGGCGGCTCCGACGCGGGCTGGGGGAGCCTTCCCCCGCGGGCGAAGGCTCCCCTTCGTGTCGTCCTCCCCACTGTTCTGCCCAGCCCGGGCGTCGCACTCACGTTTCCCCGGGGCGTGCCCGCTCGTTGAGTCCTGCGTGAGGCACGCACAAGGACGCGCACGGCGCGCGGGGGCCGCGCTGGCCGCCGTACTGACATGGGTGGGACTGCTGGCCGGCTGCACAGCGGGCGGCTCCGGTGGTCTGGACATCGACCGGATGCTCGGCGGACCGCCGGCCCCGAAGGACGCCATCCGGGTCACCCCGGAGGACGGCAGTACCGCCGTCCGGCCCGGAGAGCGGCTACGGGTCCGGGTGTCCGACGGGCGCCTGGAGAAGGTGAACGTCGTGATGTCCCAGGACGCACAGGACGCCCCGGTCGCTGGGCACATCACCGCCGACGGGCTGGGCTGGGAACCGGACGGCGAACGGCTGGCGCTGGCCGCCAAGTACACCGTCGACGCGGTCGCCCTCGACTCCGAGGGCCGCCGCTCGGCCCGGCACGCCACGTTCACCACGTATGTGCCCGAGGAGCGGTTCATCGGCTACGTCACCCCCGAGAACCGGGCCACCGTCGGCATCGGGATGATCGTCTCCCTCTCCTTCAACCGGGAGATCACCGACCGCGCCGCCGTCGAGCGCGCCGTGCGCGTGAGCGCGAACCCGCCGGTGGAGATCCGCCCGCACTGGTTCGGCAAGGACCGGCTCGACTTCCGTCCCGAGCGCTACTGGAAGCCCGGCACCGAGGTCACCGTCGATCTCGGCCTCAGGGACGTGGAGGGCGCGCCCGGCGTCTACGGCCTTCAGGACAAGACGTTCACCTTCACCGTCGGCCGCGGCCAGGTCTCCCTGGTGGACGCGGCCCGGCACATGATGGAGGTGCGGCGCGACGGGCAGCTGCTGGCGACCGTGCCGATCACCGCGGGCGCCCCGAAGACCACCACCTACAACGGGAAGATGGTGGTGATGGAGATGCTCGAGGTCACCCGCATGAACAGCCGGACGGTCGGCTTCGGCGGCGAGTACGACATCCCCGACGTCCCGCACGCCATGCGGCTCACCGACTCCGGCACCTTCCTGCACGGCAACTACTGGTCGCCGGACGCCCCCGGCAACGTGAACGTCAGTCACGGCTGCGTCGGGCTCCGGGACGTCAAGGGCGGCGGCTCGGACACGCCCGCGGGCTGGTTCTTCGACCGCAGCCTCATCGGTGACGTCGTCGAGGTCGTCAACAGCAAGGACAAAACGGTATCTCCCGACAACGGGCTCGGAGGGTGGAACATGGCATGGAAGGAGTGGAAAGCGGGCAGTGCCGTCAAGTGAGCCGAACGGGCGGGGGTTTCGGGTCGCGGCGGTCGGTTGAAGTTGCGACGGAACGGTGACCTTCGGCCGACTCTCCGCTCGAAATCCTCCGGTTACCATGCGCACACCAATTGTGGTGGGGAGCGGGCCTGACCTGGTCCGGCGAGGGGAGTGCAAGGTGAGCGTGCGGCCGATATCGGGGGCATCGGTGGGGGGCCGGGGGTTCGGCCGTAAGGGGTTGGTGCTGATATCCGGCGCCCTGCTCGTGGCCGTCACCGCGTGCGGTGGGAGCGGTGACACGAAGTCCGGGTCCGGATCCGGCAACGGAAAGGACGCGGGCTCCGGCACGCGGCAGGGCAAGCAGTCCACGGCCGCCGTCAGCATCTCGCCCAAGTCCGGCGCCACCGGCGTCGACACCAGCGGCGCCCTGAAGGTGAGCGTCGCCAAGGGCAGGCTGACCGAGGTGACCGTCAAGGACGCCAAGGGCGCGAAGATCGAGGGCGCCGTCACCGGTGACGGTGCCGCCTGGAAGCCGTCGACCCACCTGGCGGCCGGCACCAAGTACAGCGTGCACGCGGTCGCGAAGGACTCCGCCGGCCGTGAGGCCGCCGAGGACTCCAGCTTCACCACGCTCACCCCGCGGAACACCTTCGTCGGATACTTCACCCCCGAGGACGGTTCGACCGTCGGGGTGGGCATGCCGTTCTCCGTCCGTTTCACCCGGGGCATCACCAACCCGGCGGACGTCGAGAAGGCCGTCAGCATCAGGACCGAGCCGGCCGTCGACGTCGAGGGCCACTGGTTCGGCAACGACCGCCTGGACTTCCGCCCGGAGAAGTACTGGAAGGAAGGCACCAAGGTCACTGTCGACCTCAACCTCGACGGCGTCGAGGGCCGCGACGGCGTCTACGGCAAGCAGCGCAAGACCGTGAAGTTCACCATCGGCCGCGACCAGGTGTCCGTCGTGGACGCCAAGAAGCACACGATGAAGGTCACCCAGGACGGCAAGGTCGTCAAGACCATCCCGGTCACCACCGGCAAGCCCGGTTACGACACCTGGAACGGCCAGATGGTCATGAGCGAGAAGCTCACCGTGACCCGCATGAACGGCGAGACCGTGGGCTACGGCGGCGAGTACGACATCAAGGACGTCCCGCACGCCATCCGCCTGACCAACTCCGGCACCTTCATCCACGGCAACTACTGGGGTGGCGGCGCCTTCGGCAACTACAACGCCAGCCACGGCTGCGTCGGCCTGCGCGATGTGCGCGGCGGCTACGACAAGGGTGTGCCGGCGGCCTGGTTCTTCAACCACTCGATCATCGGCGACGTGGTCGTCGTGAAGCACTCCCACGACCGGACGGTGGCCCCGGACAACGGGCTCAACGGCTGGAACATGTCGTGGGAGGACTGGAAGAAGTGAGTCCCGGCTCTCCGCCGCGGTGAGAGCTTTCCGTCGCGGTGAGAGGCCGGGTCACCGGTCCGCTTCCGGGCGCGGGTGCGCTGTGGCTGGTCGCGCAGTTCCCCGCGCCCCTTCGGGCGCCTGTGGCGGACGGCACCGAGTCAGTGCCCGCCGGTTGTGACGGACCGCACCGCGTCAACCGCCGTTAGTCCCCGTTAACCTGCTCGGCATGACCGTGAATCTCGAAGTCGCCGAAGGTGTCGGAACCATCCGCCTGGACCGGCCGCCGATGAACGCGCTGGACGTGGCCACGCAGGACCGGCTGAAGGAGCTCGCCGAGGAGGCCACGCGCCGCGAGGACGTGCGCGCCGTGGTGATCTACGGCGGCGAGCGGGTGTTCGCGGCGGGCGCGGACATCAAGGAGATGCAGGCCATGGACCACACCGCGATGGTCCTGCGCGCCCGCGCCCTGCAGGACTCCTTCACCGCCGTCGCCCGCATCCCCAAGCCCGTCGTCGCGGCCATCACCGGCTACGCGCTCGGCGGCGGCTGCGAACTGGCCCTCTGCGCCGACTTCCGCATCGCCGCGGAGAACGCCAAGCTGGGCCAGCCCGAGATCCTGCTCGGCCTGATCCCGGGCGCCGGCGGCACCCAGCGCCTGCCCCGGCTGGTCGGCCCCTCCAAGGCGAAGGACCTGATCTTCACCGGCCGCCAGGTGAAGGCCGACGAGGCGCTCGCCATCGGCCTGGTGGACCGGGTCGTCCCGGCCGCCGAGGTGTACGAGCAGGCGCACGCGTGGGCGGCGAGGCTCGCGCAGGGGCCGGCGATCGCGCTGCGCGCGGCGAAGGAGGCCGTCGACACCGGTCTGGAGACCGACATCGACACCGGTCTCGCCGTCGAACGCAACTGGTTCGCGGGCCTGTTCGCCACCGAGGACCGCGAGCGCGGCATGCGCAGCTTCGTGGAGGAGGGGCCGGGCAAGGCCAAGTTCCTGTGACCCCCGGACGTGTGAACTGCCGCACAGACTCTTGCAATTGACACGTTGTCTGATCCGGGTCCCTCGATGGGGCGGTTCATGGGAGCCTTGACTCCACTTGAGTCTGCCTCGTCGAGGGAGTCTGACGATTGCCCGAAAGTGAGTCATCTCCGCAGGTCGGACGGGCTTTCGTCGACCCTGTAATGCCTTCGGCATATGCCGGAGGGCCGACGCGGGACGGGAGCGCGCAGGGGGCGTATTCCTCCGGAACGCCTACGGAGACGGCCCCGGGCGGCCATCATGGGGGCATGGCGGGGCTGGAGGGCATCGGACAGCCGCGGGGACACAGCCGTGCGCCCGCGGCGCGCTGGTCGCCCGCGGTCGAGGACGAACGGGCGCTCAAGGCGCTCGAACTGTTCGGCAACCCGACGGAGTCGGAGGTGCCGCTGCCGTCCCGCCCGGAGTCCGCGGCCACCGCGCGCCGGCTGGCCCAGGTCGTCGTCCTGCGGCACTGGGGGCTCACCCCCAAGATGACCGAGGACGCCGTCCTGCTGGTCTCCGAACTCGTCGGCAACGCCGTACGGCACACCGGGGCCCGGGTCTTCGGCCTGCGGATGCGCCGGCGTCGCGGCTGGATCCGCGTGGAGGTCCGTGATCCCTCCCGCGGACTGCCCTGCCTGATGCCGGTTCAGGAGCTGGACGTCAGCGGCCGCGGCCTGTTCCTGGTGGACAAACTGGCCGACCGCTGGGGTGTGGACCTGCTGCCGCGCGGCAAGACCACCTGGTTCGAGATGCGCGTCGCCGAGCGCGAGCCCGGCCGCTGAGGCTGGGGCGACCGCCGCCCCCCGCTCGACCGGGGCGACCCGACATCCTCCTCCGATCGGGCCAATCGGGCGTTTTCTTACCCTTCCCCCCTTAAATGGTGCGGGTGACCACGACCAACCGTCGCGAGGTGCTGCGTGCGGGCGCCGGGCTCGTCGCCGGGGGCGCGTTCGCCGCCGGTTGCACGGGTGCCCCGGCCGAACCGAGCGCCACCGCCTCCGCCGACCCGTCCGCCCGCGCGTCCGGCCACCCCGCGGCCACCTCCCGAACCGCCCCCGCCCCCCGCTCCTATCCCGGGCAGCCCGCCCAGATCACCCACGGCCCGCGCGGCCGCCCCCGGGTCGCCCTCACCTT
Organism: Streptomyces sp. NPDC005706; assembly: GCF_040631045.1. Taxonomy (NCBI): domain Bacteria; kingdom Bacillati; phylum Actinomycetota; class Actinomycetes; order Kitasatosporales; family Streptomycetaceae; genus Streptomyces; species Streptomyces sp. NPDC005706. The sequence continues at coordinate 28,606 of NZ_JBEXYS010000020.1, forward strand.
CCACGGGCAGGGCGACCCGGAACTCGCCACCTCCCTGCTCGGCGCGGCCGAACGGCACGGCGCCCGGCTGACCGTGCTGGCCGTCGGCACCTGGCTGGACGAGCACCCCGACCTAGCCCGCCGCATCCTCGACGGCGGCCACGACCTCGGCAACCACACCCAGCGGCACGTCGCCGTCAACGCCATGTCACCGGCCGCCGCGGGCAAGGAGATCACCGACTGCGCGGACCGGCTCGAGCGGCTCACCGGATCCATCGGCACCTGGTTCCGGCCGTCCCGTTCCCCGACCGCCTCCCCGGAGGTCGCCGCACTGGCCCGCGCCGCGGGCTACCCGCACGTGCTGTCGTACGACGTCGACTCGCTCGACTACACCCGGCCCGGCGCCGACGCCATCACCCGCAAGGTCACGGCCGAGGTGCGCCCCGGCTCGGTGGTGAGCCTGCACTTCGGCTACCCCGGCACGGTCACCGCCCTCCCCGCCGTACTCCACGAACTCGACCGCCGCGGACTGCGCGCGGTCACCACCACGGAGCTGCTGAGCTGATGCGAACCACGAAAGCCGCCCGCCTGCTGGCCGCCGGAGCCGCCCTCACCGCCCTGACCCTGCTGTCCGCGTGCGGCGGCTCCCAGCACCGCGAGAACGAGGCCATCGGCAGCAAGGCGCCGGTCCGGCCGCAGGTGAGGAAGCCACAGGTGGACGTGTTGCCGGGGATGCCACCGGTGGAGGACCCCACCGACATCTACGCCGCCGACCGCCCGGGCAGGCTCTCCCCGGTGGTCGAGGGCTTCCCCTCCCGGGTCTATGTCCCCAACACCAACTCCGACACCGTCACGGTCATCGACCCGAAGACGTACAAGATCATCGAGACGATCCCGGTGGGCCGCCAGCCGCAGCACGTCGTGCCCTCCTGGGACCTGCGGACGCTGTGGGTCAACAACGACCTCGGCAACTCCCTCACCCCCATCGACCCGAGGACCGGCAAGGCGGGCAAGCCGGTCGACGTGCACGACCCGTACAACCTGTACTTCACGCCCGACGGCAAGTACGCCGTCGTCATGGCCTCCAAGGACCGCCACCTGGTCTTCCGCGACGCGCACACCATGAAGCAGGTCAAGGCCGTCCCGGTCGACTGCGCCGGCGTCAACCACGCCGACTTCTCCATCGACGGCCGCTACTTCATCGTCTCCTGCGAGTTCAGCGGCGAACTGCTCAAGGTCGACACCGCGAAGATGGAGGTCATCGGCGAACAGAAGCTGGCCGTGCACGGCGCCATGCCGCAGGACGTGAAGGTCGCGCCCGACGGCAGGCGGTTCTACATCGCCGACATGGTGGCGAACGGCGTGTGGGTCCTGGACGGCGACACCTTCGGCAAGCCGGCGTTCCTCGCCACCGGCAAGGGCGCGCACGGACTGTACGTCAGCCGCGACTCCCGCGAGATGTACGTCTCCAACCGCGGCGAGGGCTCCATCTCCGTCTTCGACTTCCCGCAGAACCGGCTCACCAGGAAGTGGCACCTGCCCGGCGGCGGCAGTCCCGACATGGGCGGGGTCTCGGCCGACGGCAAGGTGCTGTGGCTCTCCGGCCGCTACAACGCCGAGGTGTACGCCATCGACACCCGCACCGGCACCGAACTGGCCCGCATCAAGGTCGGCAGCGGCCCGCACGGACTCGCCGTCTACCCCCAGCCGGGCCGCTACTCCCTCGGTCACACCGGCGTCTTCCGCTGAGCCCGGCCCGTCAAGGGGCCAGCAGCAGCGCCTCCGCGCCCACCACGCGATAGCCGGCCGCCTGGAACGCCCGCATGCTGCGGGCGTTCCCCGGCGCCGTCTGCGCCCACAGCGGCTCCGCCGCCAGATGCCGGGCCGCCGTCACCAGGGCCCGGCCCAGCCCCCGGTGCCGCGCCCCCTCGTCCACCTCGACGCCCACCTCCAGCCGCCCGCCGACCCCGCGCCCCATGACCAGCACCCCGCCGTCCGCCGTCCACGCCCGCACCTCGTCGCGCCGACGGCGGGCGTAGGCGATGCGCGGATGGCCGGCGTCCTTGATCTCCGTCAGCGCGAGCGGCGGCGCGCCGGGCAGGGGCGATCCGACCAGCAGGGCGTCGACGGTCTCGGCCCGGCGCCCGGTACGGGCCAGGAAAGCGGCGAGGAAGACGGGGTGCAGCGCCGTGGACAGCGGATCGCAGTCCACGGCGTCCAGCGTCTCGCGCACCCACCGCGGGTCCTCGTCCGTGAAGACGACGGAGTGCGCGGTGAAGGCCAGCACCCCCGCGTCCCGCGCCCCGTGCTGCGGCACGACCGTCGTACGGCCGTCGGCCGGCGGGAACACCCCGCGCGCCGCCGCGTCCAGTATGTTCCGCAGGGTCCGCAACCCACCGCTCCTCGAGTCTCCACCGGCTGAAAGGCCCAGACTCGCAGACGTGATCGACGACGGCACCGGACTTCTCGCCATGGGCGGGCCGGCGCGGGCCGGCGGCCCCTTCGCCCGCGAGGAGGACTGCGCCTGGGTGGTCGCCGCACTGGAGGCGCACACGGACCGTTAATCTGACCAGCGTCAGTACGCCAGCAGGGCATGAGCAACACGAACATAAGGGGCGGATCGGTGGCGGACATCGAGGAAGCACGCAAGCAGTTCCAGCGGATCGACGCGGACGGTGACGGTTTCATCACCGCGGCGGAGTTCAAGTCCGCCCTCGCCCAGGGGGGTGACTGGAACGTCACCGACACGGTGGCGGAGGCCGTCATCCGGACCCGCGACCTCAACGGCGACAAGGTCCTGTCGTTCGACGAGTTCTGGACCTACCTGAGCAAGTGACGTGCCCGAAGGGGGTGCCGTCCCGCAGCGGGACGGCACCCCCTTCGTCGTAGGTCCCACCGATCCCCGGCACCCGCCACCGGCGCGCGCGTACCCCCATTCGCCGTACCGGCCGGAATAGCCCGCCGCCGCCCGGGGTTGTCGCCCAGGTCAGAAGCATGCACATGCATGGACTGGAAGGGTCTGTCATGAAGATCGGCATCATCGGCGCGGGCAACATCGGCGGCAATCTGACCCGGCGGCTCACCTCGCTCGGGCACGACGTGTCCGTGGCCAACTCCCGGGGCCCGGAGACCCTGAAGGCACTGGCCGAGGAGACCGGCGCGACGGCGGTACGGGCGGAGGAGGCCGCCGAGGGCGCCGAGGTCGTCGTGGTCACCGTGCCCCTGAAGGCGGTCCCCGGCCTCCCCTCCGGCCTGCTGTCCGGCGCCGCCGAGGGCGTGGCCGTGATCGACACCGGCAACTACTACCCGCAGGAGCGGGACGGCCGGATCGCCGGTATCGAGGACGAGGGCCTGACCGAGAGCCGCTGGACCGAGCGGCACCTCGGGCACCCCGTGATCAAGGCGTTCAACGGCACCTACGCCCAGGACATCCTGGACCGCCCCCGCCCGGCCGGTGACCCCGAGCGGATGGCGCTGCCGGTCGCCGGTGACGACGAGGCCGCCAAGCGGACCGTCCGCGGCCTCATCGACGAGCTGGGCTTCGACACGGTCGACGCGGGTGGCATCGACGACTCCTGGCGCCAGCAGCCGGACACCCCGGTCTACGGCCTGCGGGCGGGGGCCGAAGCGGTCCGCAAGGCCCTCGCGGAGGCGTCCCCCGAGCGGCCGGCGGCCTTCCGCGGCTGACCGCCGACGGCATCGTCAGGGCGTGGCCCACTTCCGCAGGGCGGCCTTGTCCGCGAAGGCGGCCACGTCCTTGTCGTGGGGTTCGCTGCTGTACTGGTGGAAGCGCCACTTGGCCTTGATGCGCGGGTGGCCCGCGCTCACGTAGTCGGCGATCCACAGGCCGTCCCCGGCGTACGAGGTGCGGTCCTTGTTCAGCCAGTAGTCCCGGTTGGTGTACAGCAGCACCCTGTTGTGCGGGCGCAGTTGCTTCACCGTCCGGATGAACTGGTCCTTCTCCGCGTTGCTCGCGTGGTTGCCCTCGCTGGTGGTCTCCCAGTCGACGGCGAGCAGTTCACCCGCCTTCTCCGGTGCGTGCCGGACGAAGTACTCGGCCTGGGCGGTGATGTGCCCCGGCCACAGGAAGTGGTAGTAGCCGACGACCAGTCCCGCGTCGCGGCCGTGCCTGGTCTGCGCGGAGAGCCGGGGGTTGACGTACGAACGCCCCTCCGTCGCCTTGATGAAGACGAAGGAGAGGCCGTCCGTGCCGTAGGACGAGGACTGGTACGCGCTCACGTCGATGCCGTGCAGCATGGGGGGACCCCCCTGGGGTGCCGTGGGGTTTCAGGAGTCGACTCATATATGCCCCGTCCGGCACGAGAGATCCGCGGGTCCGCTGTGCCGCGTCAGCCCCGGGGCGTCACCGAGCCCAGTACCGAGGCCGGCTCGGCGGCCCAGTCGGAGGTGATGACGCTGGCGTGGTTCTTGGCCAGCAGGGCGAGCCGGGCGGCGACTTCGGCGGCCGTGGGGTCGGTCGAGGAGATCGCGGGGGACACCCCGTCGGCACCCGTGGTGATCAGGATGTAGTGGTTCGCGGAGTAGAACGAGGTGTCGTAGCCCTTGTTCACGTACGTCGCCGCGTCCCCGTCGAAGAACACGAACCACGGCCGGATCGAGGCGTCGTACCGGCCGGCGCGCGGATCCCCGTTCTCGGCGCCCAGCACCGCCGGGAACGCCTGGGCCTCGGAGATCCGCCCGGCCGCGGACAGGTCCCGCAGGTGGTCGCCGTACTCCTTGTCCGTCCAGTAGTGGTCGAACGGGTTGGACTGCTCCACCGTGCCCGGGATCAGCTCGAACAGGAACTTGCCCCTCATGGCGTCCCGGGAGGGCCAGGCGTCCGCCCTGGCGGCGGCGTCCAGGGTGGAGTACGTGCCGCCCAGCAGGTCGGCAGGCCGGAACACGCTGCCGCCGAGCTTGCGCGACACCAGCGTGTCGAACTCGTCCGCGCCCATCCCGGCCCGGTTGTTGAAGCCCACCTTCATCTCCACCTTGAAGACGATCGGCGGGTGATCGGGGTGGAGCCGGTTCCAGGCCGCGATGTTGTCCAGGCAACTGCCGAGATCCTGGTTGCGGCTCTTGCCGTACAGCTCGTCCGGGTTCTTCGCGGCCTCGCAGTTGTTGTCGTTGCCGAACGGGTTGCTGTGGCTGACCCGCCACCGGTGACTCAGGCTGTCCACGTACACGTCCAGCTCAAGCAGCGAGGCCCCCGAGTCCAGCGCCTGCGCGAAGTACGGGTACTTGTCCTTCTCGTACGCGTTGTGCGTCCCGATCGCCGTGACCCCGGAGAACTTGGGCGCCTCCGCCTCCGCGTTGCCCGCCCCCATCGCCAGCACCGCGGCGGCCCCGACGGACGCCACCACCCGTCTCACTCCGCGCATCCGCCAACTCCCCTGTAGTTCGGTCAAGTTGGCGGAAGCGTAGAAGCGCGCGGTTACCGCGGGGTAGCCCCTGGAGGAACATCATTCCGGCGAGCGGCAGGCGTGTTCTCCGGGGCGGTACGCGGGTGAGGTGGCGGCGTATCGGGCGCGGGCATCGGCGTTCGCGGCCTTCAGCGCGGTCAGCCGGGTGTCGAGGAGATGCTCGAAGTCGGCCACCCGGTCGTGGGCGCGGGCCTGAGCCCACTCCAGGTAGAAAGCCGCGCTCGGCGAGTGGCCGTCATGGAGAACATCCAGCGCGTGGGGCTCCGTCGCCTGCCCGGTGTGCAGGAGCAGCCGCATCACCTGTGGTGCGATCTGCTGGGGCTGGAAGCCGAGCAGTTCGACCGCGGGTACGGACCACCGCTGAGCGCGGCCGGCATAGGCGACCCGCCCGAGACTGATGACCAGCGCGCCGGTGTCGACGGGGGAGAGGTGCCGCCGGTCGGCATGCCGCCCGGCCTGCCCGGCCCCGATGGTCACGGCCGCCGGTCCGAGGGGAAGGGTGATCCCGCCGAACAGGGCGCGCAATGGTCCGGCAACGGCGGTCGGGGACAGCAGATTGGCTCCGCACACGTGCAGCGGAGGGTCGGTTCGCGGCCAGGCGTAGAGCATCGACCGGGCGATGGACGCGGGCGACCCGTCGGGGGCGTAGGGGTCTGCCAGGATTCGGGCGGTGGCCTCGGCGGCGGACTGTTCACCGCGAAGTTCGGCGAGCGACCGCACCAGTGCCGTTTCGGGATGCCCGACCTCGATCCTGCCGTGGTCGGGAAGCCAGTGGGTGATCGAGCAGGTGGGGCAGGGCCGGTCGGCGGTGGTGATGCCGGCCTGCCCGCACCGGGCGCAGTACAGCCACCCACCGGCTGTGTGGACCGGGCTCACCGCACGGTGACGACGACAGTGCCGAGCACCATGTCTGCCCAGGTCTGACGCTTGTTGTGCCACAGGGGCCACAGCAGTCCGAGCGGAACGACGATCAGCCAGGAGGGCAGCCAGTCGATGAAGTGCATGAGCCGGCGGCCGAAGGCCTGGCCGGCGCCGATGCACCGGCCGTCGCTCGCCCGTACGACCCGGATGCCGACCGCACGCTTGCCCGGGCTCTGGCCGGACCTGCCTTCGCCGGCGATCTGGAGAACGAGGTAGCCGATCGGCCAGCCGATCGCCAGCAGGACGAGTATCAGTGCGGCACCACCGATCGCGTCCGCCGAGCCGGCCGCGACGGCCAGCAGGAGTGCCATCGGTGCGTATGCGGCCAGCGCGTCCATGAACCAGGCGCCGACCCGCTGCCCCCAGGTCGCCAGCGGCGGGCCGTGCCATGCATCGCCGGTCAGGAAGCCACCCGAGGCCTCCGGTCGCGGAGAGGTCGGGAAGGCGTAGGCCGCCCCGGCGGGCGGCGGTACGTGCCACTGGCCGGATGCGGGCCCGCCGTACGCGCCGACACCTCCGTACGACCCGGGGCCCAAGGGTGTGTCTCCCGGGCCGCCACCCGGTGCTCCGGCTCCCGCTCCCAGACCCTCACCGGCCTGATGACCGGCGAAGGGCGTGTAGGCCCATGGCGCGGGCGCTGGTGCCGCGGGCGGGGGAGCGGACGTCCACGGCGGGGCGGCGGGTGGCGTGGCTCCGGTGGGCGGTGCCGGCGCCTCCGCTGTCCCGGCGGCGGGCTTCTTGGCGAGACCCACGGTTCCCGGCAGCGCCGAACCGCAGCCGGGGCAGAACCGGTCTCCGTCGTCACGGACGGGCAATCCGCAAGAGGGACAGGGCATGGGTGCTCCAAAGCCGCGATGTGGAGATGACGTGGAGATCATCCACGTGGTCGGTTCAGTGGTCAACTATTTCTTCGCCCCGCCGGTCGGCGGCTGATGGGCGCGGACAGGTGCTCGACTTGGAGCCCGGCCGTGTGGCAGCATCACGGCGTCCGGCGCTCAATGCCCGGAATCGCAGCCGTCCCGCCCAGCGGGCCGTGAGATCTCCCTGCCGGCAGGTAAGGGGGTCCCCTTCCGAAGGAGACTCCCGTGCCTGCCGTTGTCGATTTCCCCAAGGCCGCGCAGTGGCCGCATTATCTGACCGCCGTCGTGGACATCGCCTTCGCCACACGGAGCGTCCGTGTGGTGCCGGGCTGCCCGGGTGGCGCGCCCAGCCTTCCGTACCCGCTCAGCGCTGGGCGCACGATCCACATCGTCACGGCCTTCAATCCCGGCGGGCGTGCGGCCACGACGGAGGCCAACCTGCGGGCGCAGCACACGTTGCTGCGGGCCGTCGGCCTGCCCGGTCTGAGGTGGTGGCCGGCCGTCGGGTTCGACCCGGACGGCACCCATGCCGAGATCAGCGTGGCCGTGGCCGGCCTGAGTGACGCTCAGGCCCGCTCGCTCGGGCGCCGTTTCGGCCAGGACGCCGTGTTCGCCTGGTCGCCGTCCTCCTGGCGGCTGCTGGCATGTGAGGACGCGGCCCGCGACATGGTCGTGACCGGGTGGCATGCCGTGGCAAGCGGCCTCGCGCCCTGCCCGGCGGTCTGAGTTCACCGACCCCTGCCGGATGGCCGGACCCCCGCGTTGTGAAGATTTCGTGATGAGTAATGTGCTGCCGGGACCGGCCTGCCGGGTCACCCGGAGAGGGAAAGGAAGGGCAAGCATGGAGTGGGGCATAGGTCATCTCGTCGCCCAGTACCGAGCCTGTGCCGCGGCCGGTGTCGAGCCGTTCACCGAGGAGGTGGCCGCCTCGCTGGTGGAGGTGTCCGCCAGGCTCGGTGACGAGGCGAACGGCGCGGAACAACTGGTCATCGACGACCCGGTGATCGTCCTCGACGAACTCTGCCGTGCCCTCGCGGACATCGCCGGCTTCTTCGCCGAGTGCGGCCGGCACGAGGACGAACTGATGGCCCGCCGTCTCGCCCTGGGACTCCACGCCGGCGCGGACCCCGCACGGCACGCCCGGTACCTGAGCGCCCTGGCCCACCCGCTCGCTGCCCTCGGTCGCACCGAGGAGGCCCTCGACGCGCGCCGGGAGGCCTTCGGCACGCTGTGCGAGCTGGCCGAGCAGGACTCCGCGTGTTGGCCGGAGGCCCTCGCCGAGGCCGAGGCCTACGGGGAACTGCTGGCCCGGGACGGTGATCCGGCCACCGCCGTCGAGGTGTGCCGGCAAGCCGTCGACGGTCTCGTCCCGTCCGCCGGCCCGGAGGAGGGCCGGGCGGAGAGGTCCCTCGCCCAGGCCCTGCTGCGGATGACCCGGCGCAGTGCCGATGCCGGCTTCCCCGCCGAGGCCCTGGTACTGGCCCAGGAGGCGGTCGTCCTGCTCAGGCGGCAGGGCGGCCCGGCCGAGGTCGCGGACGCGGTGCGGGCGGTGGGCCTGCGGTACGAGGAACTGAACCGCTGGGACGAGGCGTGTGCCCACCTGGCCGAGGCGGCGGACCTGTTCGCCGGTGTCGCAGGGGCAGGCGGGGAGCCGGGCATCCGCCTGCGGTACCTGCAGTCGCTCACCGACCTCTCAAGGGCCCAGGTCCGACTGGACGGCGACACCGCGGTGCAGACCGCCCAGCAGTGCGTCGCTCTGCACCGGGACCTCGTACGCGAGGACGAGGAGCACCTGCCACGTCTCGCCGCCGCCCTGGTGGAGCTGCACCACCGGCTCACCGCGGCCGGACTCCACGTCAAAGCGGTGTACGCGGCGCAGGAGGCGGCCGCGCTCTACGGCCGCCTGCACGACCAGAATCCGGAGTGGAGCACCGAACTCGCCAGGACCCACCTCCACCTCGGCCGGCGCCTCTCCCACATCGGCCGCCTCGAGCCCGCGGTGGAGGCGAACGGGACCGCGGTCGAGCTGCTGCGCGACGACCCCGGTGACCGGTTCGAACTGGGCCTCGCACTCAAGGAGTTCGGTACACGGCTGCACGAGCTGGAGCGCTTCGAGGAGTCGCTGGCCGCCACCGCGGAGGCCGCGGGGACCTTCCGCGCCGCCGACGAGCTCCCCGCTCTCGCGGCCACCCTCTACAACCTCGCCATCACCCACAACGTCGCCGGTCACCCGGCGGAGACCGTGCGATCGGCCACCGAAGCCGTACAGATCTACCAGCGCCTGTACGACGACGACAGCGACTGGGCCCCCGGCCTCTACCAGTCCCTCGGCCTGCTCGGTGCGGCCTTTGAGCACATGGACCGCTTCGACCAGGCGATCACCGCCCTGGAACGCGCGGTCAGCCTGCTGGAGCGCCTGTGCACCCCGGACAGCGACGGCTACGCCCCGGACCTGGCACGGATCCTGCACGACCTGAGCCGCTGCCATGAGCAGCAGGACCGCCTGGAACGGGCACTGGATCACATGCGGCGCTCGGTCTCCCTGTATGGGGAGCTGACGCAGCGCGACCCCGACCGGTTCCGGGGCCGGCTCGCGGGCGCCTGGCTCTCGCTGGGCATCTACCTGGGCCGGCTCGGACAGGCGGAGGAGGCCCGGGCCGCCACCAGCCTTGCCGCCGACCTCTACCGGCAGACCACCGACCGCGAGAGCCTCGCCCTCGCACTGTCCCAACTGGCCTCCCGTGAGCACGTCCTGGACCGCGACGAAGAGAGCGTCGCCGCCCGTACCGAGGCCATCGAGCTGTACGAGGAATGTGCCCTCGAGCAGCCCGAGTACCACGGACCCAACCTCGCCAGGGCGCTGGAGGACCTCGCTGCCCATCACACCCGAAGAGAGGAGTACGCGGCGGCGCTGCCCCTTCTGGAACGCGCCGCGGACCTCTGGGAACGCCTCGGGGACCGGGGCTACCTCATCGGGAACCTGCGCAGACGCCTGCTGGTCCACTGCTGCCTCGGGCAGGACGCGGAGGACACCCTGGAGCGGCTCGTCGACGCCCAGCAGGATACGGAGCAGACCGTCCGTACCCTGGATGCCGTCGTGCAGGAACTGATCCGCCTCGACCGTCAGTCCCCGGCCGAGCCGCTGCTCGCCAGGGCGTTCGGCCTGTGGGAGATCCATCTGCTCGAACACCCCGCCGCCGACCCCATGGTGCGGCTCATGCTGCTGGACTCCCGTGCCGCGCTGCTGGCCCGCGACGAGCGGCACTCCGAGGCGGTCACGGTCCAGGACGAGACGGTCCGGCTGCTCGAGTCGTTCGCCCGCGACAACCCCGCCGGCCACCTCGGTTTCCTGACAGCCGCCCGGTCCCGCCTGGCCGGCCACCTGTACGCCGCCGGCCGTCCGGCCGACGCCCTGGACCACCAGCGACAGGTCGTGTCCGGCTACGAGCGGCTCGCCGCGGGTGACCCGGGGGAGTACCGGCCGGCCCTGGCCTCCGCCCTGTACGAACTCGGCCGCCTGCTGCGCGATCTCGGGATGGCCGACGCCGATGCCGTCCTGGCCCGGGCGGCCACCCTCCGACTCACCCTGGAGGGCGCCGGGGAGTGACGCGGGCCCGGGAGCATGCCGATGCACGGCCCTGATTTCGTGTCAGGTCCGGCCGCCGGGCTCCGGATCAGCTCACCAGGCCCAGGCGGGCGGCGGTGACTCCGGCCTCGAAGCGGCTGGAGGTGCCGAGTTTCTCCATGATCTGGTTCATCAGGCGGCGCAGGGTGCGGTCCGAGCAGGCCAGCCGGCGGGCGATGGTCTCGTCCTTGGCGCCGGTGGCAAGCAGCGCCAGTACCTCGCGTTCCTGCGCGGACAGTTCGCAGCCGGCGCCGCCGCGCCCGCGTCCGGGCTGGCGTTCGGTGTGCGGCCGGGCGAGGTCCCAGGCGTGGGTGAAGACCTTGCAGAAGCACCGCGCGACGGGCGTGCTGTGCAGGATGACGTCGCCGCCCTCGCCCTGCGGGCCGGGCCCCGCCCCGATGACGACGATCGCCCGGTCCAGGATGTTCATGTGGAGCGGCACCGTCGGGGCGACCCGCACCTCGACCCCGGCGTCGGCCAGCGCGTTCAGATAACGGGCCGGCGCCTGTGAGCGGACGGCCTGCTGGGACGTCAGCATGCGCATCCGGACGCCGTTCGCCAGCATGTCCAGGTCCCCGGCGAGGCTGGACTCCAGAACCTGTGCGTCGGGGAAGGAGTTGCGCATCGCCAGGAACTCCTCCCGGCTGAGCGCGTCCAGTTCCTCCAGCCGCTTCCGGGTGCGCTCGCGGTCCGTGAAGTACTCGATCTCGGCCGCCTCCCGGGCGTCGAACCGCGGGGCCGTGAGCACGCACAGCACGTCGTCCAGTGCCTCGGCGTCCCGGCCGGCGGCCTCGGCCGTCTCCCGCAGCCGGCGACCGTGCTCCGAGACGATGTGCCGCAGGGCCCGGTCCGGAGTGCTCAGCCGATCACCGCCGGGGTCGAGGAGCCGCCGGTCGGCGAGCCACCTGGCCAGCTCGGCGGAGATCCCCCCGAGTTCCTCCCGCTCGGCGGTGGCGTCCCGGGCCCCCGACGCCGTGATCCGCTCGACCATGGCCAGGTAGGCCGCCCGCGCCTCGGCGGCGGTCGGCGGCCGGCCATGCGAAGGGTTCTGCGCCGCATGCATGGGCGCACGATACGGGGCCCTCCCGGGGGAGGCCAGGGACGTCACTCGGGCGGACCGGACCGGCGGCCGTACTGGCCGGAAGCGGACGTGCCGGAATCGGACAGGAGCGGACGGACCGTACGGCGGTTAACCTCGTCGCCGCCCGCCCAACTCCTCGTGGCCCCCGGTGCGCCTCCCCAATCCACCCCGCGCCGGGAGCCGTCGAGGAGTCGGACCAGGGCCCCCGGATCCGGCCGGTTCCGCACGGCGAGGCTTGACCTGCGCTTGGCATGCGCATGCTCAATACGGCAGTGCGGGACCGCTCACCCGGGTCCCCACCCCCACCCGCATCGGCCGGGAGGCGCGGCACCACCACGCCCCGCCTCCCGTTTCCTCCCACCCCACAAAGGAGACACGGTGCTTCGAAGAATCTCCCCGACCGGCCTGTCCCTGACCGGTGTCACCCTGGCCGCCGCACTGGGCCTGGTGGCGCTCCCCGCGAGCGCCGCGCCGGCCCGCGAGGGCACCAGTACCGCGGCCGCTCCGGCCACCCTCACCGCGGCCGCGCCCGACATCGACGTCACCAAGGTCCAGGCGCACCTGACCGAACTGAACGCCATAGCGACCCGCAACGGCGGCAACCGCAGATCGACGACCCAGGGCTACCGCGACTCGGTCGCCTATGTGAAGGGCAAGCTCCAGGCGGCCGGTTACACGGTCACCGAGCAGGCCTGCACCTCCGGCTGCACCAGCGGCGCCGGACCCAACCTGATCGCCGAGTGGCCGCACGGCGACGCGTCGAAGGTGTACATGTTCGGCTCGCACCTCGACAGCGTCTCCGCCGGACCCGGCATCAACGACAACGGCTCCGGCAGCGCCACCCTCCTGGAGGTCGCGCTGAAGCTCGCCGAGACCAACCCGTCGATGGCGGGGCGCGTCCGCTTCGGCTGGTGGACGGACGAGGAGCAGGGCCTCAACGGCTCGGACTTCTACGTCCGTTCACTGACCTCCGCCCAGCGCTCGGCGATCAAGGCGTACTACAACTTCGACATGGTCGCCTCGCGCAACGGCGGCTACTTCATCAACCACATCACCTCCGCGGCCGCCGCTCCGATGAAGGCGTACTGGGACTCGCTGAACCTGCAGCCGGAGGAGAACACCGAGGGCGCGGGCCGCTCCGACGACTACTCCTTCGAGAACTACGGCATCCCCACCTCCGGCTACGCCATGGGGGCCAGCGCCCGCAAGACCTCGGCGCAGGCGGCCAAGTGGGGCGGCACGGCGAACGCCGCGTACGACAGCTGCTACCACTCCTCCTGCGACACCACGAGCAACATCAACGCCACCGGGCTGAACCGCAGCGCCGACGGCGTCGCCTACACCCTGTGGTCGCAGGCGGTGTCGGCCACCGTCCCGGCCGACGACTTCTCGCTCTCGGCGAGCCCCGCCACGGGCAGCACCGCCCCGGGCACCTCGCTGACCACCACCGTGTCCACCGCCACGACCAACGGCTCGGCCCAGACGGTCAACCTGTCCGCCTCGGGCGCTCCCGCAGGGGTCACGGTCTCCTTCAGCCCGGCCTCGGTGACCTCCGGCGGCTCGTCCACGGCGACGGTCTCCGTCGGCTCCTCCGTGGCACCGGGGACGTACAACCTCACCATCACCGGCGCCGGCTCCACCACGCACACCGCGCAGTACACGCTGACCGTCACCGGCGCCGGCGGCTGCACGGCCTCGCAGATGGTCACCAACGGCGGTTTCGAGAGCGGCACTTCGCCGTGGACCGGGAACACCGGCGCGATCGGCGCGTTCAGCGGCCAGTCCGCGCATTCCGGCACCCGGTACGCGTGGCTGGCGGGTTACGGCTCCACGGCCACCGACACGGTCGGCCAGACGGTGACGATCCCGGCCGGCTGCACCAGGGCGACCCTGAAGTACTGGCTGCACATCGACACCAGTGAGTCGGGCTCCACGGCGTACGACACCTTCCAGGTCAAGGTCAACGGGACCGCGAAGCAGACGTACTCCAACGCCAACGCGGCCACGGGGTACACCGAGCGCACGCTGGACCTGAGCCAGTACATCGGCCAGCAGATCACGCTGACCTTCACGGGCTCCGAGGATTCCAGCCTCCAGACCAGCTTCGTCGTCGACGACGTCACCCTGACGACCGGCTGATCACCCGCGGCACGGACAGGGGGAGGCGGGCTCCCGGAGCCCGCCTCCCCCTCGCGCCGTGTCTCGTCGTACCCGGCCCGCCGCTCCAACTGACGTGGTACCGCGAAAGTTTGATGCCCGCCCGCCGGAACCGGCGTTACGCTGCGACGATGCGGATCCGCCCCCTCATCGGCGACACGCTGTTCGCCGTGGCGCTGACCATCGTGGCCGTGACGCTGGGCGCGGAGGCCGCGCGGCAGGGACAGCGCCCGCTCGACGCGACCGCCTACGCACTGGTGATCCTGGTCCACCTGCCGCTGGTGATCCGCAGCCGCGCCCCCGTCGCGGTCTGCGGTCTGGTGTTCGGAACCTGGGCGCTGTACATCGGCGCCGGCCACTGGCCCGTGGTGGGCAGCATCGGCCCCATGCTCGCCCTCTACACGGTCGCCTCCCTGCGCCCCTCACGCGTCTCCGTGCCGTGCGCGGCCATGCTGGGCGGAATCTGGATCTACGCGGGCGCGGTCAGCCATGCCGACTCCTGGCCGTCCGTCGCCGGACAGGCGCTGGTCTACCCGGCGGTGCTGTGGCGGTTCGGCGCCGTCGCCCGCCGCTCGGCCGAACTGACCCGGGAGCTGCGCCGCGAGCAGGCGGAACGCGCCCGGCGCGAGGTGGCCGAGGAACGCGGCCGGATCGCCCGCGAACTGCACGACGTGGTCGCCCACCACATGTCCGTGATCTCGGTGCAGACCGGTCTTGCCCGGTTCGTCTTCGACACCGACCGGCCGACCGCCCGGGCCGCCCTCGACACCATCGACGCCACCGGCAGGGAGGCCCTCGAGGAGCTGCGCCGCATGCTCACCGTGCTGCGCGCCGCCGACGACGGCGCCCCGGCCGGCCCCATGCCCGGCCTGGGCCGCCTCGAGGAGATGGCCGAACGCGTCCGCGCCGGCGGCGTCTCCGTCGCCCTCACCGTCGAGGGCCCGCCCCGCCCGCTCGCCCCGGGCATCGAACTGTGCGCCTACCGGGTGGTCCAGGAGGCGCTCACCAACGTCATGAAGCACGCGCCCGGCGCCAGCGCGGAGGTACGGCTGACGTACGAACCGCACCAGGTGACCGTCGCGGTCACGGACGACGGGCAGGGGGTGATTCCGGACAGAGTGCGGATCGACGGCGGCCACGGCTTGATTGGCATGCGGGAACGGGCCAAGCTCTACGGCGGGCGGATCAGCACCGGCCCGCAGGACCAAGGCGGTTACGCCGTGCGGCTGACCCTTCCGACCTCCGCGCGGGCCGCCGCGCAGGGGGACCACACCATCACATGACCACAGTGCTCGTCGTCGACGACCAGTACCTGATCCGGGCCGGACTGGTGGGCCTGCTGCGTGCCGCACCCGGTATGGAGGTGGTCGGCGAGGCGAGCGACGGCGCGGAGGCCGTGGCCCTCGCCGCCGAGAAGGCCCCCGACGTCGTCCTGATGGACATCCGGATGCCCGGCATGACCGGCATCGACGCCACTGAGCGCATCCTCGCCCAGGCCACCGGCCCCGCGCCCAGGATCCTGGTACTGACCACCTTCGACCTCGACGAGTACGTGTACGGGGCACTGCGCGCAGGCGCCTCCGGGTTCCTGCTGAAGGACTCCGGCCCGGAACGGCTGCTCGCCGCGGTGACGGCGGTCAGCGGCGGCGACGCGCTCTTCGCGCCCAGCGTCACCCGCCGCCTGGTCGAGGCGTACGCTCGCCGGCCCGACTGCGAACAGCCCACCGAACTGGGCGCGTTGACCTCCCGCGAACTGGAGGTCCTGAAGCTGATCGCCCGCGGCCTGTCCAACCCGGAGATCGCCGACCGCCTCTACATCAGCGAGGCGACCGTGAAGACCCACCTGAACCGCACGATGACCAAGCTGGACCTCGACAGCAGGGCCCAGGCAGTGGTCGTGGCCTATGAGTCGGGACTCGTCACCCCGGGCGGATGACCCCCGGTCGCGGCCGCGCCCGCGGGTAAACCCGCGCGGTACCCGGCCTACCGCGCGGGGCTGAGCGCGGATTCGAACCAGCGTGGGATTCGCCCCCGCGGCCGCTTCCGTAGCGTCGTTCCCGCAAGCCGGTTCCACACGGGGGACGGTGGTCCCGGCCGGCCCGGACAGCGGTGAACGCCGCGTTCCGGGCCGGCCGGGCCGCTGCCTCGGTCTGCATCCACGACGGAGGAAATCATGGTCATTCCGCGCATCGGCACCCGCGCCGCGGTCCTGGTCGCCACGGCGACCCTTCTCACCGGGCTGGGCAGCACGGTCGCCGCGACGAGCGCCGCCGCGGCCGGCACGAGCGCCGCGGGCTCGTGCACCTTCGCCCACGCCAAGACGGTGAAGACGGCGAAGGTCGACTCCATCAACATCCAGCTCCGGTACAGCACCTCCACCCGCTGCGCCTGGGGCCGCATCTACAACGCCGACCCCGGCGACAAGGTCTGGGTGGACCGCTCCTCCAACGGCGGCCGCACCTGGGACGGCCCGCTGAGCCTGACCACGGTCCGCAGCGGCTCCGACACCCACACCGCCTCGCGCTACGACGGCGGCTACGTGATGCGCGCCTGCGGGTGGAACGACTCCACCCACCACATCAAGTGCACCGGCTGGTACTGAGCACCCCGGCGGCACCCCGCGTGCGGCGGGGTGCCGCTCAGCACTCGATGATGTTCACCGCCAGCCCACCCCGGGCCGTCTCCTTGTACTTGACCGACATGTCCGCGCCGGTGTCCTTCATCGTCTTGATGACCTTGTCCAGGGACACCTTGTGCGAGCCGTCACCGCGCATCGCCATCTTCGCCGCGGTGACCGCCTTCACCGCGGCCATGCCGTTGCGCTCGATGCAGGGGATCTGGACCAGGCCGCCCACGGGATCGCAGGTCAGGCCGAGGTTGTGCTCCATGCCGATCTCGGCCGCGTTCTCCACCTGCTCCGGACTGCCGCCGAGCACCTCGGCGAGGGCGCCCGCGGCCATGGAGCAGGCGGAGCCGACCTCGCCCTGGCAGCCGACCTCGGCGCCGGAGATGGAGGCGTTCTCCTTGAAGAGCATGCCGATGGCGCCGGCGGCGAGCAGGAAGCGGACCACGCCGTCCTCGTCGGCGCCCGGCACGAAGTTGATGTAGTAGTGCAGGACGGCCGGGATGATGCCCGCCGCGCCGTTGGTCGGGGCGGTGACCACGCGGCCGCCGGCCGCGTTCTCCTCGTTCACGGCCATCGCGTAGAGCGTGATCCACTCCATCGCGTGCGCGAGCGGGTCGCCCTCGGCGCGCAGCTGGCGGGCCGAGACGGCCGCGCGGCGGCGCACCTTCAGGCCGCCGGGCAGGATGCCCTCCCGGGACATGCCCCGCTGGACGCACTCGCGCATGACCCGCCAGATCTCCAGCAGGCCCGCCCGGATCTCCTCCTCGGTGCGCCAGGCGCGCTCGTTCTCCAGCATCAGCGAGGAGATCGAAAGACCCGTCTCCCGGGTCAGGCGCAGCAGCTCGTCACCGGTGCGGAAGGGGTACTTCAGGACCGTGTCGTCCAGCACTATGCGATCCGCGCCGACCGCGTCCTCGTCCACGACGAAGCCGCCGCCGACCGAGTAGTACGTCTTGGAGAGCAGCTCCGTGCCGGCCGCGTCGAACGCCCACACCGTCATGCCGTTGGCGTGGTAGGGCAGCGCCTTGCGGCGGTGCAGGACCAGGTCGTCGTCGAAGGAGAACGCTATCTCGTGCTCGCCGAGCAGCGAGATCCGGCCCGACCGCCTGATCCCCTCCACGCGCTCGTCGGCCGACTCCACGTCCACCGTGCGCGGCGAGGCGCCCTCCAGACCGAGCAGCACCGCCTTCGGGGTGCCGTGGCCGTGGCCGGTCGCGCCGAGCGAGCCGTACAGCTCGCAGCGCACCGCGGCGACGGAGCCCAGCAGGTCCTCGTTGCGCAGCCTGCGGGAGAACATGCGTGCCGCGCGCATCGGACCGACCGTGTGGGAGCTGGACGGGCCGATGCCGATCGAGAACAGGTCGAAGACCGAGATGGCCACGGAAACTCCTCAATACGGGGTGGTGCGGGTGCGGCACCGCGCACACCTTCCAGTGTGCGCGGTGCCCGGTGAAACACGGACTTACTTGTTCAGACCCGGGTACAGCGGGTGCTTGCCGGCCAGGGCCTCCACCCGGGCCTTGAGCCCCTCCACGGCGGCGCCCTCGAACGGGGCGGGCGCCTTGAGGGTCTCGGCGATCACGTCCGCGACCTCGGCGAAGTCCTCGGCCGTGAAGCCCCGGGTCGCCAGGGCCGGCGTACCGATGCGCAGACCCGAGGTCACCATCGGGGGACGCGGGTCGTTCGGGACGGCGTTGCGGTTGACCGTGATGCCGACCTCGTGGAGGCGGTCCTCGGCCTGCTGCCCGTCCAGCTCGGACTCACGCAGGTCCACCAGGATCAGGTGCACGTCCGTACCGCCGGACAGCACGTTGACCCCGGCCCCGCGGGCGTCGGCGGCGGTCAGCCGCTCGGCGAGGATGCGGGCACCCTCCACCGTACGGCGCTGGCGCTCCTTGAACTCCTCCGAGGCGGCGACCTTGAAGGAGACCGCCTTGGCCGCGATCACGTGCTCCAGGGGACCGCCCTGGAAGCCCGGGAAGACGGACGAGTTCAGCTTCTTCGCGAAGTCCTTCTTCGCCAGGATGATGCCGCCGCGCGGGCCGCCGAGGGTCTTGTGGGTCGTGGAGGTGACCACGTCCGCGTGCTCGACCGGGTTCGGGTGCAGCCCCGCCGCGACCAGGCCCGCGAAGTGCGCCATGTCGACCCACAGGTACGCCTCGACCTCGTCGGCGATCCGGCGGAACTCGGCGAAGTCGAGCTGACGCGGGTACGCCGACCAGCCGGCGATGATCACCTTCGGGCGGTGCTCCTTGGCCAGCCGCTCGACCTCGGCCATGTCGACCAGGCCGGCGTCGTCCACGTGGTACGCGACCACGTTGAACTGCTTGCCGGAGAAGTTCAGCCGCATCCCGTGGGTGAGGTGGCCGCCGTGCGCCAGGTCCAGGCCGAGGATGGTGTCCCCGGGCTGGGCGAGGGCGAACAGCGCCGCCTGGTTCGCGGAGGCGCCGGAGTGGGGCTGGACGTTGGCGTACTCGGCGCCGAACAGCTCCTTGATCCGGTCGATGGCGATCTGCTCGGCGACGTCGACGTGCTCGCAGCCGCCGTAGTAGCGGCGGCCCGGGTAGCCCTCCGCGTACTTGTTGGTCAGCACCGAGCCCTGGGCCTCCATCACCGCGAGCGGCGCGAAGTTCTCCGAGGCGATCATCTCCAGCGTCGACTGCTGGCGGTTCAGCTCGGCGTCGACCGCGGCGGCGATCTCCGGGTCGAGTTCGTGCAGGGGCGTGTTCAGGACGGTCATTCGGCTACGACTCCTCAGCCGGCGTTCTGGGCGGTGTACTCGTCGGCGGAGAGCAGGTCGGCCGGCTCCTCGGTGACGCGTACCTTGAACAGCCAGCCGCCTTCGAAGGGCGCCGAGTTCACCAGCGACGGGTCGTTGACGACGTCCTCGTTGACCTCGGTGATCTCACCGGTGACCGGCGAGTACAGGTCCGAGACCGACTTGGTCGACTCCAGCTCGCCGCAGGTCTCACCCGCGGACACCGTGGAACCGACCTCGGGGAGCTGGGCGTAGACCACGTCGCCGAGCGCGTTGGCCGCGAACTCGGTGATGCCGACCGTCGAGACGCCGTCCTCGGCGGCCGACAGCCACTCGTGCTCCTTGCTGTAGCGCAGCTGCTGGGGGTTGCTCATGGCCTGAATTCTCCTGTACGCGCGGGAGTGCTGATGAATGGGGGACTGCTGGACCCGCTGCTGAGCAGCGGGGATGTGCGCAGGGTCACGTCCGGTGGACGGACCGCGCCCAGTGTCTACTTCTGGCGCTTGTAGAAGGGGAGCGCCACGACCTCGTACGGCTCGTGGCTGCCCCGGATGTCCACGCCGACACCCTCGGTGCCCGGCGCCGCGTGCGCCGCGTCGACGTACGCCATCGCGATCGGCTTGCCCAGGGTGGGGGAGGGGGCGCCGGAGGTGACCTCGCCGATCACCTCGCCGCCCGCGACGACGGCGAACCCGGCCCGCGGCACCCGGCGGCCCTCGGCGACCAGGCCGACGAGCTTGCGCGGCGGGTTCTGCTCGGCGCTGGCGGCGGCCTCGGTGAGCGCCTCGCGGCCCACGAAGTCGCCCTCCTTCTCGAACTTCACCACCCGGCCGAGCCCGGCGTCGAAGGGGGTCAGGGAGGTGGTCAGCTCGTGCCCGTACAGCGGCATGCCCGCCTCGAGGCGCAGGGTGTCCCGGCAGGACAGGCCGCACGGGACCAGGCCGGCGCCCTCGCCCGCCTTGGTCAGCGCCTGCCACAGCTCCACCGCGTGCTCGGGCTTCACGAACAGCTCGAAGCCGTCCTCGCCGGTGTAGCCGGTGCGGGCGATCAGCGCGGGGACGCCGGCGACGGTGCCCGGCAGGCCCGCGTAGTACTTCAGGCCGTCCAGGTCGGCGTCCGTGAGGGACTTCAGGATGCCGGGGGACTCGGGGCCCTGGACCGCGAGCAGCGCGTAGGCGTCCCGGTCGTCGCGCACCTCGGCGTCGAAGCCCGCGGCACGCTCGGTCAGCGCGTCCAGCACCATCTGGGCGTTGGAGGCGTTGGCGACGACCATGTACTCGTGTTCGGCCAGCCGGTAGACGATCAGGTCGTCCAGGATGCCGCCGTCGGCCCGGCAGATCATGGTGTAGCGGGCGCGGCCGACACCGACCGAGGCGATGTTGCCCACCAGCGCGTGGTTCAGCAGGCCGGCCGCCTGCGGCCCGGTCACGGTGATCTCGCCCATGTGGGAGAGGTCGAAGAGACCGGCCTTGGTCCGCACCGCGAGATGCTCGTCGCGCTCGGATCCGTAGCGCAGCGGCATGTCCCAGCCGGCGAAGTCGGTCATCGTCGCGCCGAGCGAGCGATGCAGGGCGTCGAGCGCGGTACGGCGCGGTCCAGTGGGTTCGGTACTGCTCATCGGTCGGTCGTCTCCCAGGGTGCAGGTATGACAGGCGAGGAACGTTCCTCCCCATCTGTCATCGGAACCTGAGAGGTTCGCCATGATCCTCGCGAGGAGTGGTCACGGCTTGCACCTTGGGTGGAGCCACTGTCGCAGCGGCCCGCTTTTCAGATGTGCCTCGCCCGCGCGGTAACGGGGCCTGAGAGATTCAAGGGAGGGACTTGCTCCTTCGGCGTCCCAGCGGAGCTGGCTGGGAACTCTCCCGCGCGGATTCAAGCGGCCGGTATGCAGTTGGCGCGCACATCATTGCACGCCGCGCCCCACCCCGTCAGGGCCGGCATCTGTAACCGAGCTGTGGCAGTACGCGCACCCAACCGCTGGACCGGCGCATTACCTTCTCTTTACATTCAATGGGCAAAGGGTCTCCGAGCCCACAAGGGGAGAACGATGACGGTGAACAGGACCGCGGCCTACGCCGCCACCACCGGTCTCGCGGTACCGAAGCAGCCCTCCGCCCCGGCCCGTGGGCGCTGCGCGGAGCGTCCCGCCCCGGTCGTCCGCGACCTGCGCGAGCGCGCCGGGCGCAGCCCGCACGACCTGCTCTTCGGCCCCCGCGACCTGGTGGTGATCACCGGCCTGCCCGGCAGCGGCAAGTCCACCCTGATGCACCGCGCGGTCCCCGGCCACCGCGTCGACTCCCAGGACACCCGGGACCGCTGGGACGCCCGGATGCCCCGCCTCCTCCCCTACGCGCTCTACCGCCCCCTGGTCCGGTTCGCCCACTACGCAGCGCTGCGCCGCGCCCTGGGCACCGGCGAGGGGGTGGTCGTGCACGACTGCGGCACCCAGGCCTGGGTGCGCGGCTGGCTGGCCCGCGCCGCCCGGCGCCGCGGCGGCACCCTGCAGCTGCTTCTGCTCGACGTCACCGCGGACACCGCCCGCGCGGGCCAGCGCGAGCGCGGCCGCGGTGTCTCCCGCTACGCCTTCCGGCGCCACCGCCGCACGGCGGCCCGTCTGCTGCGCGCGGTGGAGCGGGGAGAACTGCCCGCCGGCTGCGGCTCGGCGGTGCTGCTGGACCGGGACGCCGCGGACGTGCTGCGCCGCATCGGCTTCGCCGGCCGATCCGGCTGAGCGCTGTCACGGCCACCCGCTAGCCTTTTGGACCACAGCAGTGGTTCCCAGCAGGCGGCAGGCAGATGGACTTCTCGGCGGCGGACCTTCCCGCGGACTTCCCGGCACAGACGCACCCCCACCCGCACGGCGGTTGGCCCGGCAACGAACTGGAGGAGGTGCTCTCGGCCTCCCTCGGCATACCCGGCGCGGGCGGCCGGATCGCCGAGGTGCTCGGCCGCAGCCTGCTGTGGGTCCCGCTGCCCAACGGCGGCGGCCCGCACAGCGGCCCGCTGGACCTGCCCACGACGGAGATCGAGGGCCAGGTGTACGTCCCGGTCTTCAGCTCCGAGGAACAGCTCCGCCTGGCCGCCGGCCCCCACATGTCGTACACCGTCGCCCCGGCGGTGGAGTTCGCCCGCGGTCTGCCCCCGCAGGCGGGCATCCTCCTGAACCCCGACGGCGTGGTCGGCCTGCCGCTGCCGCCCGAGGCGGTGGCAGAACTCTGCCGCACCGGCCACACCCCGCTGGACGGCCCCGCCACCGGCGGCCGGGTCCGTCTCTTCGAGCCGGACTGGCAGGACGACCCGGTCGACTTCCTCTCCGCCGCCTCCGCCGAGTTCGCCGGCACCGGCGTGGTGGTCACCGCCCGCCGCTGCCTCGCCTCCGTCGAGACGGCCGACCCGGTGATGTTCGTGGGTGTGGAACTCTCCCAGTGGGAGGGCGACCTGCGGGCCCTCCCTCTGGAGGCCCTCGGCCGGGCCCTGGGTAAATCCCCGGTCAAATGGCAGGTCAACCTCGTCCTCCTGGACGTCACGGACGACCCGGTGGCCACCTGGCTCAAATCCAACGTCCGCCCCTTCTACCAGTACGGCCACTGACCAGCGGGCTCGGGGACAGCGGGCCCGAGGGGCACGGGGCCGTGCCGGTCAGCGGCTCCGCCGACGGGCACGCTCAGGCCCCACCCGCACCCGCGCACGAACACAGGGCCCCGAGCCGATGGGCGCTTAAGCTGTCCCCACACGCGGGGCACTGACAGAAGGGCCGGTAAGACAGGTGAGCGCGAGCCACAGCGGCAGCGTCGAGCACATGCTGCGCCAGGTCACCCCCGGCCGCTACGACGCCTACGAGGAACTGCTGCGGGCCCTCGCCACTCCCTCCTCCGGCCAGATCTGGATGCTGCTGTGGCACGGCCAGGCCGGCTCGCCGGACGCCCAGTACGGGAACATGGAGGTCGACGGCTACGGCTACGCCCCCTGTGTGACCTCCGCGCAGGAACTCTCGGCGAGTGGCTGGAACCGCTCCTACGAGGTGGTCGACGGGCTCGACGTGGCCCGCACCCTCTATCCCGACCACTACGGCCTCTGGCTCAACCCGCACGCCCCGGGCGGCGGCGTCGGCATCCCCTGGCTGGATCTGCGCCGCATCGCCACCGGCCTGGACCGCCGGCCGGCCGGCCCGCTGCGGCTGTCGGAACCCGGCATCGACGTCGCGCAGTTCTACGCCCTGCTGGTGCAGAACGCCCACCGCACCCCGGCCCTGCGCTCGCTGCGCCGCGCCTGGGTGCAGCCCGCGCTCGGCGCGCCGTACCTCGCCATCGGCCTGGACGTGTACGACACCTCGCCCGCCGCCGTCGACTCGGTGCGCGCGATGATGCAGCAGTCCGTCGGCGCGGTCCCCGAGGGGCTGCCGGTGTCGACGGTCGCGATGACCGACGACTACGACCCGGTCGTGCTGTGGATGCGGGCCAACGCCCGCCCGTTCTACGATCGCGACGCCCACGCGGCCGTACCCCAGCCGCAGCCGCAGGGCCCGCCGCAGCCCCAGGCGCCGGCCCCCGGTTACGGCTACCCACCGGTCCACGGGGGCTACTGACCAACCGGACCGGGGAGTCCGCCACTTGGACGGTGGTGGAGAAATCGTGTGCGGTACGGACTTCTCCGCGCGTAGAAGAGCGGCGATTCGTCCGATTGGGGTGGAAGTGCCGCTATGCCCCAAGTGCCCCCCGTTCGGTGGCCGTTACCCCGTGATCGGATAACGGAATCCCCTGGACTGCATCACGGTTGCGCATACTTTCCCCGTCAGCTCTGGCGGGTGATCGCGAAGAAGCAGAAGACTCGCGATTCAGACGTGAGGTCGAACCTCGCGATCGAGGCAAGTCGACAAAGCCGCAAACCGCGGCAGGCGCAAGCCGGTCACCACCGGCGAGAGGGGTCGGGTCACTGTGACCGCACCGATCGAGACCACCGGGGCGGCAGCCGAGGCACAGCCGGAAGCTGTGCTCGAGGGTGCCGATAAGGGGCGGATCGAGGGTCGTTCTCTCGGGCAGATCGCCTGGTCGAGATTCAAGAGGGACAAGGTCGCCGTGGCGGGTGGCGTCATCGTCGTCCTGCTCATCGCGCTGGCCGTCCTCTCCCGGCCTCTGCAGGCCCTGCTCGGACTCGACCCCAACGCCTTCCACCAGGACCTGATCACCCCCGACACCTCGCTGCCCAAGGGCAGTTGGGGCGGCATGAGCGCGGACCACCCGCTCGGTGTGGACCCCAAGTTCGGCCGGGACATCGCCACCCGCGTCCTGGAGGGCTCCTGGGTGTCGCTGGTGGTCGCCTTCGGCGCCACGATCCTGTCCAACGTGATCGGCGCCATCATGGGCGTCGTCGCGGGTTACTACGGCGGCCGGGTCGACAACATCATCAGCCGCCTGATGGACACCTTCCTCGCCTTCCCCCTCCTGCTGTTCGCCATCGCGATCTCCGCCACGCTCCAGGGCGGCGCGTTCGGCCTCAACGGGCTCCCGCTCCACCTGAGCGTGCTGATCTTCGTCATCGGCTTCTTCAACTGGCCCTACCTGGGCCGGATCGTGCGCGGCCAGACCCTCGCCCTGCGTGAGCGCGAGTTCGTGGACGCCTCCCGCGGCATGGGTGCCAAGGGCCCGTACATCCTGTTCCGGGAGCTGATGCCCAACCTGGTCGGCCCGATCATCGTCTACTCGACGCTGCTCATCCCGACCAACATCCTCTTCGAGGCGTCCCTGAGCTTCCTCGGTGTCGGCATCCAGCCCCCGCAGGCCTCCTGGGGCGGCATGCTCCGCGAAGCGGTCACCTACTACCAGGTCGATCCCCAGTACATGATCGTGCCCGGTCTCGCCATCTTCGTGACCGTCCTGGCGTTCAATCTGCTGGGCGACGGTCTCCGCGACGCTCTCGACCCGCGCAGCCGCTGACGCCTGCCACCGCCCGAGAGCCCGAAAAGTTTCCGACTATGGAGGGGAAAGCGCCCATCATGCGAAGGTCAGCGCTGGCCGCTATCGCGGCCATCGGCTCCGCCAGCCTGCTCGTTGCAGGTTGCAGCAAGGCCGATGACAACAAGGACAACAACGGCTCGTCCGCCGGGGCCAACGCCGCGACCAAGGGTGTGGTCAACGCTTCCGACAAGAAGGGCGGCACGGTCACCTACGAGCTGTCCGACGTGCCGGACTCCTTCGACCCCGGCAACACGTACTACGCGTACATGTACAACCTCAGCCGGCTCTACGCCCGCCCGCTGATGACGTTCCAGCCCGGCGCCGGCGAGAAGGGCAACACCCTCGTCCCGGACCTCGCCGCGAGCAAGGGCGTCCCGAGCGACGGCGGCAAGACCTGGACGTACAAGCTGCGTTCGGGCCTGAAGTACGAGGACGGCTCGCCGATCACCTCGAAGGACGTCAAGTACGCCGTCGAGCGCTCCAACTTCGCGCGTGACGTGCTCTCCCTCGGCCCGAACTACTTCCAGCAGTTCATGGCGAAGGGCGACAAGTACAAGGGCCCCTACAAGGACAAGAGCGCCAAGGGCCTGTCCTCCATCGAGACGCCGGACGACGGCACGATCGTCTTCCACCTGAACCAGGCGTTCCAGGAGTTCGACTACCTCGTCGCCGCCCCGCAGACGGCCCCGGTGCCCCAGTCCAAGGACAAGGGCGTCGACTACGTCAAGCACATCGTGTCGTCGGGCTCGTACAAGTTCCAGAGCTACGAGGACGGCAAGCAGGCCGTGCTCGTGCGCAACGAGAACTGGGACGCGAAGACCGACCCGCTGCGCAAGCAGCTGCCGGAGAAGATCGTCGTCAAGCTGAAGGTCAACCCGGAGACCATCGACCAGGACGTCCTGGCCGGTGACGCGATCGACCTGGCCGGTGCCGGTGTCCAGGCCTCCACGCAGGCCAAGGTGCTCACCGACACGGCGAAGAAGGCCGGCACGGACAACACCTACGGTGGCCGCCTCGTCTACATGGCGATCAACACCAAGGTGAAGCCGTTCGACAAGGTCGAGTGCCGCAAGGCCGTGCAGTACGCGATCGACAAGGTCTCGGTGCAGACCGCCGAGGGCGGCCCGATCCGCGGCGACATCGCCTCCACCGTGCTGCCCCCGGACATCCCGGGCTACGAGAAGTCGGACGGCTACGCGACCTCCGGCAACAAGGGTGACGCGGCCAAGGCCAAGGAGCAGCTGAAGGCCTGCGGCAAGTCGTCGATCAGCACCAACATCTCGGCCCGCTCGGACCGTCCGCAGGAGATCGACGCCGCCACGGCGATCATCAACTCGCTGAAGAAGGTCGGCATCAACGCCAGCCTGAAGCAGTTCCCGTCCGGCAAGTACTTCACCGACTACGCCGGTGTCCCGAAGTTCACCGAGAAGCAGAACGTCGGTCTGATCATGATGCAGTGGGGTGCCGACTGGCCCTCCGGCTACGGCTTCCTGCAGCAGATCCTGAACGGCAAGGCGATCAGCCAGTCGGGTAACACCAACCTGTCGCAGTACGACAACAAGGACGTCAACTCCCTGCTGGGCAAGGCGATCGGTACCCAGGACGACACCGAGCGCAACAGCCTGTACACGCAGATCGACAAGAAGACCATGGACGACGCCGTCCTCGTCCCGCTGACCTACTTCAAGGTCCTGCTGGCCCGCCCGCAGAACTACACCAACCTGGTTTCCACGGCGGCCTTCAGCGGTCAGTACGACTACCTCAACATCGGCGTCGCGTCGAAGTAGCAGCCCCGGAAGGCAGGTGAAGGCATTGGTGCCCGCGGGCTTCGCGGCCCGCGGGCACCAGCGCCGGTCCCCGTGATCTCGTACATCCTCCGCCGGACGTTCGCGGCAGTGATCCTGCTGCTGGTCGTCTCCGCGGTCACCTTCGCCATCTTCTTCCTGCTGCCTCGGCTTGCCGGCCAGACAGCGGACCAGCTGGCGCAGCAGTACATCGGCAAGAGTCCGTCGAAGGCGGACATCGTCGCTGTCAAGCACAACCTCGGTCTGGACCAGCCTGTCTACGTCCAGTACTGGCACTTCATCAAGGGGATCGTGGCCGGCGCCACCTACGACCTCGGCCCCACCACGGTGCACTGCGACGCACCCTGCTTCGGTTACTCCTTCAAGAACCACCAGGCAGTGTGGCCGGAGCTCACCTCCCGTCTTCCGATCACCCTGTCGCTGGCCGTCGGTGCCGCCGTGCTGTGGCTGGTCTCGGGCGTCGTGGCCGGTGTCATCTCCGCGCTGAAGCCGCGTTCGTTCCTCGACCGGACCTTCATGGGCATCGCGCTCACCGGCGTCTCGCTGCCCATGTTCTTCACGGGCAACCTGGCGATCCTGCTCTTCACCTATCAGTGGCCGATCTTCGGCAAGACCTACGTCCCGCTCACCGAGAACCCGGCACAGTGGGCCAACACCCTCATCCCGGCGTGGTGTTCGCTCGCCCTGCTGTACTCCGCCATCTACGCGCGGCTGACCCGCTCGGGCATGCTGGAGACGATGAGCGAGGACTTCATCCGCACGGCCCGCGCCAAGGGCCTGCGGGAGCGCACCGTCGTCACCCGGCACGGACTGCGCGCCGCCCTGACCCCGATCATCACGGTGTTCGGCATGGACATCGGTCTGCTGCTCGGCGGTGCCGTGATCACCGAGTCGGTGTTCTCGCTGCCCGGCATCGGCCAGTACGCGGTGCAGGGCATCACCGACAACGACCTGCCGAAGATCCTCGGCGTGACGCTGCTCGCCGCCGCCTTCGTCGTCTTCGCAAATCTCCTGGTGGACGTGCTCTACGCCGCCGCCGACCCGCGGGTGAGGCTCTCGTGACCGAACTCTCCAAGACCGGCGCCGCCGTGGGCGAACCCACCTCCGCGTCCCAGCCCCCCACGGCCTTCCT
Organism: Streptomyces sp. NPDC005706; assembly: GCF_040631045.1. Taxonomy (NCBI): domain Bacteria; kingdom Bacillati; phylum Actinomycetota; class Actinomycetes; order Kitasatosporales; family Streptomycetaceae; genus Streptomyces; species Streptomyces sp. NPDC005706. The sequence goes on from NZ_JBEXYS010000020.1 coordinate 56,927, forward strand.
CGAGGTCCGCGACCTCAGGGTGCACTTCCCGACCGACGACGGCCTGGTCAAGTCCGTCGACGGGCTCAGCTTCTCGCTGGAGAAGGGCCGCACCCTCGCCGTCGTCGGTGAGTCCGGCTCCGGCAAGTCGGTGACCTCGCAGGCCATCATGGGTCTGCACCGGCTGGGCACCCGCGGCAAGAACGTGCGGATGACCGGCGAGATCTGGCTGGACGGCAAGGAACTGGTCTCCGCCGCCCCGGACGAGGTGCGCAAGCTCCGCGGCCGCGAGATGGCGATGATCTTCCAGGACCCGCTGTCCGCGATGCACCCGTACTACAAGGTCGGCGACCAGATCGTCGAGGCCTACCGGGTGCACCACGACGTCAGCAGGAAGGTCGCCCGCAAGCGCGCCATCGAGATGCTCGACCGCGTCGGCATCCCCGAGCCCGCGAAGCGCGTGGACGGCTACCCGCACGAGTTCTCCGGCGGTATGCGCCAGCGCGCCATGATCGCCATGGCGCTGGTGAACAACCCCGAGCTGCTCATCGCGGACGAGCCCACCACCGCCCTGGACGTCACCGTCCAGGCGCAGATCCTCGACCTGATCCGGGATCTGCAGAAGGAGTTCGGCTCCGCGGTCATCATGGTCACCCACGACCTCGGTGTGGTCGCCGAGATCGCCGACGACGTCCTCGTGATGTACGGCGGCCGGTGTGTCGAGCGCGGGCCGGCCGCCCGGGTCTTCGAGGAGCCGCAGCACCCCTACACCTGGGGTCTGCTCGGCTCGATGCCCCGCATCGACCGCGACACCTCCGAACGGCTCATCCCGGTCAAGGGCCAGCCGCCGAGCCTCATCAACGTCCCCTCGGGCTGCGCCTTCCACCCGCGCTGCCCGTACGCGGACATCCCCAAGGGGAATGTCACCCGCACCCTGCGCCCCGAGCTGGAGCAGGTGAGCACCGGGCACTGGTCCGCCTGCCACCTCCCGGCCGAGGACCGTGAGCGGATCTGGACCGAAGAGATTGCGCCGAAGCTGTGAGTGAGACCAAGAAGACGGACGAGGCCGTGATCCCGCAGCAGGCGCAGGCCCCCGCGGGCGACTCGGCGGACCGTGAGGTGCTGCTCAGGGTCGAGGGCCTGAAGAAGCACTTCCCGATCAAGAAGGGCATCCTCCAGCGCCAGGTCGGCGCGGTGAAGGCCGTCGACGGGATCGACTTCGAGGTACGCAAGGGCGAGACCCTGGGCGTGGTGGGCGAGTCGGGCTGCGGCAAGTCGACCATGGGCCGGGTCATCACCCGCCTCCAGGACCCGACCGGCGGCAAGATCACCTTCGACGGCCGGGACATCACGACGCTGCGGACCGGGCAGATGCGCCCGCTGCGCCGCGACATCCAGATGATCTTCCAGGACCCTTACGGCTCCCTGAACCCGCGCCACACCATCGGCTCGATCGTCTCCGCGCCCTTCCGGCTGCAGGGCGTGGAGCCGGAGGGCGGGGTGAAGAAGGAGGTCCAGCGGCTGCTGGAGCTGGTCGGTCTGAGCCCCGAGCACTACAACCGCTACCCGCACGAGTTCTCCGGCGGCCAGCGCCAGCGCATCGGCATCGCCCGCGCGCTCGCCCTGAAGCCGAAGCTGGTCGTGGCCGACGAGCCGGTCTCCGCGCTGGACGTGTCGATCCAGGCGCAGGTCGTGAACCTCATGGACGACCTCCAGCAGGAACTCGGCCTCACCTACGTGATCATCGCGCACGACCTGTCGGTCGTCCGGCACGTCTCGGACCGGATCGCGGTGATGTACCTCGGCAAGATCGTCGAGCTGGCCGACCGCACCTCGCTGTACGAGGCGCCGATGCACCCGTACACCAAGGCGCTGATGTCGGCGGTGCCGGTGCCGGACACCAAGCGCCGGGGCCAGAAGAGCGAGCGCATCCTGCTCCGCGGTGACGTGCCCTCGCCCATCGCCCCGCCGCCCGGCTGCCGGTTCCACACCCGCTGCTGGAAGGCGACGGACATCTGCCGGACGACCGAGCCGCAGCTCCTCGAGCTGAAGCCCGGCCAGCGGGTCGCCTGCCACCACCCGGAGAACTTCGCCGACCAGGCCCCGCAGGACACGGTCCTGCTGTCGGTGGCGAAGGAAGCGTCGGAGCTGGTCCCGGACGTCGTGCTGGAGGAGTCGGCGGCTGCCGCCGCCGAGGCCGCCGGGACGGACGCCGCGGAGAAGCCCGCGGCTGCCGGGGGCGACGCGACGGAGACGGCCGAGGCCGCCGCGGAGGAGAAGTCCGGGACTGACGCCACGGTCGAGCCCGAGGCCGACGCCGCGGACGAGCCCGAGGCCGACGCGGGGGAGAAGCCCGCCACGGCCGAGGCCGACGCCGAGGACAAGCCCGCGGCCGACGCTCAGGAGGAGCCCGCGAGCGCCGAGACCGACGCGCCCGCCGAGGCCGAAGCGGCCGCGGAGCCCGAGGCCGACGCGGAGGAGTCCGACGCGGTGAAGGAGTCGGCGAAGGCTGCCGAGGCCGTCGCCGAGGCCGGTTCCGTGAAGACCGGGCCCGGTGCCAGGACCTCGGCCGGCAAGGCCGAGACCGAGGCCGTCGTTCCCGCCGAGGAGCCCGCCGCCGACACCGACTCCCAGGAGTCAACCGGCAAGTAGCACATGACAGAACTGCAAAGTCATGTACATGTCTGAACGGGAGAGTGCAGAGTCGTCCGTGCCCGACCACTGATCGGCACGCTCGAAGGGACGACCATGGCACTCTCCCGTTCGGCACGGTTAGGGGCCCTCGCCACCGCGGCGGCCTCCTTCCTCCTCATCGCGGCGTCACCCGCCCCGAGGGCCGGCGCGCCCGGCATCGGCGACACCTACTTCCCCGGACTCGGCAACGGCGGCTACGACGCCCGCCACTACGACCTGGACATCGCCTACGCCCCCGGCACCGGCCGCCTGGACGGCCGTACCACCCTCACGGCACGCGCCACCCGGAACCTCTCCTCCTTCGACCTCGACCTCCAGCGGCTGGAGATCACCCGGGTCGAGGTCGACGGCTCGAGCGCGCGGTTCACCCGGGACGGCGACGAGGTCACCGTCACCCCGCGCCACACCCTGCGCAAGGGCCGCGAGTTCACCGTCTCGGTCACCTACGGCGGCGTACCCGAACCGCTCGGCGGCCCCATCATCTTCGGCTCGGACTACGGCTGGATGAGGACGCCCGACGGCGTCTTCGTGGCCTGCGAACCGAACGCCGCCTCCACCTGGTTCCCGTCCAGCGACCACCCCTCCGACAAGGCCACGTACGACATCCGGATCAAGGCGCCCAAGGGCCTGACCGGTGTCTCCAACGGGCGGCTCGTCTCCACCCGCGACCGGGGCGGTTCGACGTACACGCACTGGCGGGAGAGCCGGCCGATGGCCACGTACCTCGCGACCGCCACCATCGGCAGGTTCGACGTGCGGACGGGCCGCACCCCGGGCGGCATCCCCGTCTACGTCGCCATCGACCCCGTGCTGAAGAACAGCAACAACGTCGACGTCTACGCAGTCACCGCCGCCGCCACCGACTACTGGTCCCAGGTCTTCGGCCCGTACCCCTTCGAGGAGACCGGCGCCATCGTGGATGACATGCCCGAGGCCGGGTTCTCGCTGGAGGTGCAGAGCAAGCCCGCCTACTCGGCCGTGCGCAACGAGTCGACGATCGTGCACGAACTGGCCCACCAGTGGTTCGGCGACTCGGTGAGCGTGGCGCGGTGGAAGGACATCTGGCTCAACGAGGGCTTCGCCACCTACGCCCAGTGGCTGTGGGCGGAGCACCAGGGCACCCGCTCGGCCCACGACTCCTTCCGTGCCGCCTACGACGCCCGCCCCGCCGACTCCGCCTTCTGGCAGATCAAGGTGGCCGACCCGCAGCGGGACACCATGTTCGCCTCCGCCGTGTACCAGCGCGGCGCGATGACCCTGCAGCTGCTGCGCGAGCGGATCGGCGACCGGGCGTTCTTCAGGCTGCTGCCCGCGTGGACCCGGCTGCACCGGTACGGCAACGCGGACACGGCCGACTTCGTCCGGCTCGCCGAGCGGATCAGCGGACAGCGACTGGACGATCTGTTTGGCACCTGGCTGTATACGACAGGCAGGCCGACCCTCTGAACCTGCACTTGTAAGGTGCACACCCCCTGGCGGGTGAGAATGTCAGGGTGCAGCTCCAGCAACTCTTCAGTCCCTCCGTCCAGCACACGCTCGATGTCATCGGCATCTTCGTGTTCGCGATCTCCGGTGCTCTGCTGGCCGTCCGGAAGAACTTCGACATCTTCGGGATCGCCGTGCTCGCCGAGGTCACGGCGCTGGGCGGGGGGCTGTTCCGCGACGTGGTCATCGGGGCCGTGCCCCCGGCGGCCTTCACGGACCTCGGGTACTTCCTCACCCCGCTGATCGCCACGCTCGTGGTGTTCTTCCTGCACCCGCACGTGGAGCGGATCCAGACGGGGGTGCTGGTCTTCGACGCGGCCGGTCTCGGCCTGTTCTGCGTCAGCGGCACCACCAAGGCGTACTCCTACGGGCTCAACCTGACCGCGTCGGCGACCCTCGGCCTCGCCACGGCGGTCGGCGGCGGTGTGCTGCGGGACGTGCTCGCCAACGAGGTCCCGTCACTGCTGCGCTGGGACCGCGACCTGTACGCGGTCCCGGCGATCGTCGGCGCCACCATGGTGGCCCTGTGCATCCGCTACGACGCCCTGACCCCGCTCACCAGCGGGCTCGCGGTCGTCACCGCCTTCGTCCTGCGGCTGCTCGCGATGAAGTTCCACTGGCGAGCGCCGCGTGCGTGGAATCGGCGCTCGACAGTGACCGAGGAGTAGACCCGGCGGCCCCGTCTCCGCTGCCGGTGCCGCTCAGGGGTGCCGTGCCGGCCCCGGCGAGCGAGCCGTCCTCGCCCCTGGCGCGGTTCTGGCCCATCTGCAGGGTCAGCCAGCGGAACACCTCGGGGACCTGCGGCCGCCACAGCGCCATGGTGTGACCGCCGGCGCTGCGCGGCAGGAACACCACGTGCACGGTCGTCGGCGCCTTGGCGACCGCCTGCAGTGCCGCGCCCGCCTGGTAGCCGTCGCCGGACTCGCCGGAGACGTAGAGGGCGATCCGGGGCGGCTCGGCCGCCTTCCGCAGCAGCAGGTAGGGGTTGTTCCGGGCGCGCAGGGCGGGACTCTGGGCGGCCAGCGAGTTCCGCTCGCCGATCGGGTCGTTGTAGCCGGACAGGCTCACGGCGGCCCGGTAGCGGTCGGGGTGGGCCACGGCCAGTTTGACCGCGCAGTGCGCGCCGGCCGAGTAGCCGGCCACCGCCCACCCCGACGGCGCCGGCTGGGCGCGGAAGTTGTCCAGCACCATCCTCGGCACGTCGACGCTGAGCCAGCTGTCGGCGTTGACCTGCCCCGGGACGTTGGCGCAGCCCGTGTCGACGCCGGCCAGCAGGTTGGTGCGCGGCGCGACCAGGATGAAGGGCGCCACCCGGCCGTCGCGCATCAGCGGCAGCACCTGCTGGTGCGCCCCGAGCGCGCCGAACCAGGCCTTGGCCGAGCCCGGGTAGCCCGGCAGCAGCTCCACGACCGGGAATCTGCGGTGGCGGTAGGCGGGTTCGCCGTACTGGGGCGGCAGCCAGACGTAGACCTCGGCGTTCACGCCGGAGACCCGCCCCCGGAGCTGGGTGACGCGCACCCCGCCCGCCGCGCGCATCCCGGGTCCGTCGGCCGGCCGGAAGACCTGCGCGACCCTGGGCAGCCGCTTCAGGGCGATCCCGCCGGTGCCGTCCCGGCCGAGGTCGGCGGCCCGCTGGACGTGGTCGCCGGTGCCGATGAGGTCGGCCCAGTTGTCGTACAGGCCGTTCTGGTTGTTGACCAGCACGAAGACCAGCGTGACGGCCGTGCCCTGGGTGAACAGCAGCATCAGCACCCGGGCCGCGGCGCGCAGCGGCTTCGGCCCGGGCGTCCTCGACCACAGCAGGAGCGGCAGTATGAGGGCGACCACGGACAGCACGACGATCGTGCAGAGGAACGGAGTCCCGGTGAGGCTCATGTCCCCATAGAGGGTGATCACCGGCCGGGGGTTGTGGACGTGTCCGGACACTTACCTGGAAATTGCCGGAATCTCACCCGGGGGGCCCTCTGGCCTGGGCCGAGTGGCCGGATCGCGGCATCCGCTCGACCATGCAAAGCTACCGCTTAGTAATTTCCTGTTGTACCGTTCACCCATGCCAGAAGCAGCTTCCGCACCCTCCCCCACTCTCGGCTTCGCTCGAGCGGGGGGACCCCCATCGTCGCGGGCCGTGATCGGCGACAGCGAGTTCGACCGTGACACGGCGGTCACCCGGCGCGAGACCGGCGTCTACGACATCGACCTCTCGGCCGGCTGGACCATCATCAACGCCGTCAACGGCGGCTATCTGCTGGCCGTCCTCGGCAGGGCCCTCGCGGACACCCTTCCGCACCCGGACCCCTTCACCGTCTCCGCGCACTACCTGACCGCGTCCCAGCCGGGCCCGGCGGTCGTCCGCACGCAGACCGTCCGCACCGGCCGCACCCTCTCCACGGGCCAGGCCTCGCTCCTCCAGTTCGACGACGAGGGCAACGAGGTCGAGCGGATCCGCGTCCTCGCCTCCTACGGCGACCTCGCCGGCCTGCCCGACGACGTCCGTACGACGGCCGCCCCGCCGGCGATCCCGCCGCTGGGCCAGTGCTTCGGCCCGGAGGACGGCCCCGCCCCGGTCGAGGGCAGCTCGGCCATCGCCGGCCGGCTGATGCTCAAGCTGGACCCCGCCACCCTCGGCTGGGCCCTCGGCGCGCCCTCCGGCAAGGGTGAGATGCGGGCCTGGTTCGGGCTGGCCGACGGCCGCGACGCCGACCCGCTCTCGCTGCTGCTCGCGGTGGACGCGCTGCCGCCCACCGCCTTCGAGATCGGCCTCAAGGGCTGGGTGCCCACGGTGGAACTCACCGTCCACGTCCGGCACCGCCCCGCCCCCGGACCGCTGCGGGTGTCGATCACCACCCGCAACCTGGCCGGCGGATTCCTGGAGGAGGACGCCGAGGTCTGGGACAGCGCGGACCGGCTGGTCGCCCAGTCCCGGCAGCTCGCCCGGGTCAGGCTCGGCTGAGCGGGGTGCGGCCCAGCCAGGCCGCCAGTTCCTCGTAGACACCGGCGCCCTCGGGGGCGCCGGTGCGGGCGGCGAACGGGGTGGCGGCGTCCCTCGGCCTGGAGTCGGGCAGCACCCGGCGGGCATTGGCGAGCGAGAACTCGGCCAGCTCCGGGTCGAGCTCCAGCGGATGGCCGAGGGCCTCGGCGAGGTCCCAGGTGTGGGTCACGATCTCCATCACGTAACCCGACAGCGCCGCGTGGCCCGGGACCTCGCCCCACGGCACGCGCACGGTCGTCACCATCCGCTCGTCGCTCTCCCAGGCCCTGAGCACCCGGACCCTGACCTCGTCGTAGGCGGCGGCCCAGCCGTCGTCGGCGACACCGTCGGTGGACGGGTCCACGGCGAGCCCGTCACCGCCCTCGCCGACCACCGCGATCCGCCGGGTGCCACCGACGACATGGCCGAGCAGGCCACGGACGTCGAACTCGGAACAAGGGGTCGGCCGGGTGAGGTCCTCGGGGCGCACGGTCTTGATGAGCGCGGCCGCCTGCTCGGTGGCGCGGACGTAGTAGGGGCGCGGGTCGGTGAACTCGTTCGTCATGACAAGCCTCTCGGTGAGTCGGTGCGCCGAGCATCCCCGGATAACCTGACACCTGCCGTCAACATTTGCGCGGACCTGGACGCGGCGGGATTCTGGGCCCGTGAAGTCCGACCGGCTGCTGTCGATCCTGCTGCTCCTGCAGACCCGCGGGCGTGTTCCGGCGCGCGAACTGGCCGACCGGCTCGAGGTGTCGGTCCGCACCATCTACCGGGACGTCGAGGCCCTGTCGGCGTCCGGTGTGCCGGTGTACGCCGAGCGCGGCCGGCACGGCGGCATCGAACTCCTCGCCGGTTTCCGTACCGACGTCACGGGCCTGACCGCGGACGAGTCCCGGGCGCTGTTCATCCTGGCCGCGCAGGGCGCCCACGCGGCGCTCGGCCTCGACAGCGCGCTCGGCTCCGCCCTGCGCAAGGTGATGGCCGCCCTGCCGGCGCCGCACCGGCCCGCCGCCGAGGTCACCAGCCGCCGCATCCTGGTCGACGCCACCCGCTGGCTCGGCGGCCCTCAGCAGGCCGTGGACCTGGAGGCGCTGCAGGACGCGGTCTTCTCCGACCGGCGGCTGCGGCTGCGCTACCGGCACAGCGGGGACCGGGAGCCGTCCGCGTACACCGTGGACCCCTACGGTCTGGTGGCCAAGGCCGGGGTCTGGTACCTCGTCGCCGACCGCCGGGGCACGCCCCGGCTGTTCCGCGCCGACCGGGTGCGCTCGGCCCGGCTGCTCGACGATCCCGTGCGGCGGCGGCCGGGCGTCGAACTCGCCGACGTCTGGGAGGTGCTGCGCCGGCAGGTGGAGGAGCGGCCGGGGGACGGTGTCGACGTCACCGTGCGGGTGCGGCGCGAACGCCTCGACATGTTCCGGCGGATGGCCGCCGCCCAATTGACCGACATCCCCGACGACGACGGGGAGGGCGACTGGGTCACCGCCCGGCTGTCGTACCCGGTGCTGCGGGCGGTGCGCCAACTGCTCGGGTTCTCCGACCAGGTGGAGATCCTGGGCCCACCCGAGGCGCGCGCGGAACTGCTGCGGGCGGTCCGCTCCGTCACGGCCCTGTACCAGGAGGCCGGTCCGGACGGTGGCCGAAGTGCCTGATGAACGGCGGTACTTGGGGCGCGCTTTGCCCGATTGACAGCGCGGGGACAGGGGAGGCCCAAGCGTGCCCTATGCGCCGCTGGTTCAGTGCCCGCCTCAGGTCTTCCTCGTCCTCCGTGGAGCTGTCTCTCATGAAGCGTGCCCGTCTCGTCCCCGCCGCCGTCCTGCCGGCGCTCTCCCCGCTGCTGCTGACCGCGTGCGGCTCGGACGACTCGTCCTCCTCGACCGGCGGCTCCGGGCAGCAGACCTGCCGGGCGCCGTCCGGCATGCCGACCGGCACGGCGGGCCGTCCCGGCGGGATGCCGTCCGGCGCGCCCTCGGGGGCCTCCACCGCGAGGCCGAGCGGCGCGCCCTCGGGGAGGCCCTCCGGTGCGCCCTCGGGGAGGCCCTCCGGTGCGCCCTCGGGGAGGCCCGGCGGTGCGCCGAGCGGAGCGCCCGGTGGCGGCCAGGGCGGCCCCGGGGGCGGGCAGGGCGGCGGCTGCGGCGGGCCCGGTGGGGAAACGGCCGGGGGACAGGCGGAGGGGCAGGCGCAGCAGGGCTGACGAGCCGACAGGCGCCGGACCGGCGGGGCGGGTCAGTCCAGCCAGTGGTGGCGGCCGATGCTGATGAGCCGCAACTGCCGCCGGGCCAGCAGGGTGACGCGTGCCCGCTCGTCCTCCGGCGCCTCCAGCGACTCCAGGAACAGGGAGGCGGTCAGCAGCATCTGGTCGACGTAGAGGTGCGCGAGCATCCGCAGGTCTTCGTCGTTCCAGCCGCGCGCCTCCGGGTCGCCCGCCAGCTCGGCCTTCACCTCCTCGGCGAAACGGGCCAGTTGGTCGCGGATGGCCTCGCGGACCGGCTGAACTCCGCCATGTCGCTCACGGGCGATGAAACGGACGTGTGCGGGGTACGCGTCGACGTGGCGGGCGATCAGCTCGACGGCGCGCGTGATGCGTTCCCCGCTGTCGCCGGCCGCGGACACCGTCGTCCGCACCATCGGATGCAGGCTGCCCAGCGCCTCGTCGACCAGGGCCACACCGAGGTCGGCGGTGGAGCGGAAGTGCCGGTAGAAGGCGGTCGGAGCGACCCCGACGGCACGGGTGACCTCGCGCAGGCCGAGGCTGCTCAGGCTCTGCTCCTCCAGGAGAGCGAGCGCCGCGTCCAAAAACGCCTGCCGCGTCTTCTGCTTCTGGGCCTGCCGGATGCCGAGGGTGTGACTCATGTCATCCAGTTAACAACTGTTCTCTGGAATTGGGAAGCCACGAGAAGCGCTAGACTCGAAGTCAGTGAACAACTGTTACTACAACTGTTCACCCAAGGTTCACAAGCGAACAACACGAGGCAACTCGGAGGGGGGATCTCATCCCATGCTGTTCCTCGTCGCCGCACTCATGCTCCTCGGTGTCGTGCTGGGCACCGTCGCCCACGCGCCGCTGACCGTCACCGCCGCCGCGGCCGCCGTCATCGCCGTCTGGCTCGGCATCTTCGCGATCCGCGAGCGCCACGGCCGCCGCCGCCACACCTCGGCCAACTGACCGTCGACCGACCGTCCGAACCGACTTCCTGGAGCTGAGCACCATGCAACTCACCGCACCGGCCTCGGGCCGCACGGAGAACCGCCCGCGCACGCGCGACGCCGACGGCATGGCCGTGGCGTCCTTCATCCTCGGCCTCGTCGGTCTGCTCGTCCTCAACGTCTTCCTGGGCCCGGTCGCCATCGTCCTGGCCGCCATCGCCCTCTGGCGCGGCACGTCCCGCCGTGGCCGCGCCTGGCTGGGCCTGACCCTGGGCATCGCCGACCTCGCGGTCCTGGGCCTCGCGATGGACCTGTCCAACACGGTGTCCTGGAGCCTGTGAGGCGACCGGCGTGCCGCCGTCGCGGCCGGGCCCGTCCCCGGTACGGGCGAGGCGCAGCCGGTGGCAGCCGGGGCACCGTGAGGGCGCCGTAGAATCGGCGTCACCATGGCTTACCTCGACCACGCCGCGACGACCCCGATGCTCCCGGAGGCGGCGGAGGCACTGACCGCCCAGCTGAGCATCACGGGCAACGCCTCCTCCCTCCACGCGTCCGGCCGCAAGGCCCGCCGTACCGTCGAGGAGTCCCGCGAGACCCTGGCGGAGGCGCTGGGTGCCCGCCCCAGCGAGGTGGTGTTCACCTCGGGCGGCACCGAGGCCGACAACCTCGCGGTGAAGGGCCTGTACTGGGCCCGCCACGCCGTCGACCCGGCCCGCACCCGGGTCCTCGCCAGCCCCGTCGAGCACCACGCCGTCCTCGACGCCGTGCACTGGCTCGGTGAGCACGAGGGCGCCGTCGTCGAGTACCTGCCCGTCGACTCCCACGGCCGCGTCCACGCCGAAGCACTGCGCGAGGCCATCGCCCGCGACCCCGGCAGTGTCGCCCTGGTCACCGTGATGTGGGCCAACAATGAGATCGGCACCGTCATGCCGGTCCGTGAACTGGCCGACGTCGCGGCCGAGTTCGATGTGCCGCTGCACGCCGACGCGGTCCAGGCCTTCGGTCAGGTCCCGGTCGGCTTCGCCGACTCCGGCCTCGCCGCGCTCACCGTGTCGGGCCACAAGATCGGCGGCCCGTACGGCATCGGCGCGCTGCTCCTCGGCCGCGAGTACACCCCGGTGCCCGTGCTGCACGGGGGTGGCCAGGAGCGCCATGTCCGCTCCGGCACCCTCGACGTGCCCGCCGTGGCCTCCTTCGCGGTGGCCGGCCGGCTCGCCGCCGAGCAGCGTGAGTGGTTCGCGCGGGAGGTCGGCGCCCTGCGGGACCAGTTGGTGGACGCCGTCCGTACGGCCGTACCGGACGCGATCCTCGGCGGCGACCCCGCACCCGGTGGCCGGCTCCCGGCCAACGCGCACTTCACCTTCCCCGGCTGCGAGGGCGACTCCCTGCTGCTCCTGCTGGACGCCCAGGGCATCGAGTGCTCCACCGGCTCCGCCTGCACCGCGGGCGTCGCCCAGCCGAGCCACGTCCTGCTCGCCACCGGCACCGACCCGGACCTGGCGCGCGGGACCCTGCGCTTCTCGCTCGGGCACACCTCTACGGAGGCGGACGTGGAAGCGGTCGCCAAGGCCATCGGCCCCGCGGTGGAACGCGCGCGGGCGGCCGGGCTGAGCTGAGGGGCGGGCCGCCGGGCTCAGCCGACGCACGGGCCGCCGCCGTGGGGCGCGCCGCCCGGCCCGGCGCACGCGAAAGACCTACGAAACAAGTTCCCTTCGCCGGCATTGTCCGGATCAGGTGCTGGGGGTCGCCTTCGGTCCAGTCCTTGCGACTTTCCGGCCTCTCAGTCCTAGCGTCGACGTCGGCCTCGGCGGAAGCCTCGTGCCTCTCGCAGAAGTCGGCTACGCCGCTGTAACTCCCTCACTCATCCCGTAGGCCTGCTCTCAGAATAGAACTTCTCGTTTCGTGCAAAAAGGGGCGAAACCATGATTTTTTCGGGCATTCATCCCGCCTGCCGCACCAGCCCCATGTAGCGCTTCCAGTCCCAGTGCGGCCCCGGATCCGTGTGATCCGTCCCCGGCACCTGCGCGTGCCCGATGACATGCTCCCGGTCGACGGGTATCCCGTACCGCGCGCAGACCGCGGCCGTCAGCCGCGCCGACGCGGCGTACATCGCGTCCGTGAAGGAGGAGGCGTCCTCCACGAAGCCCTCGTGCTCGATGCCGACGCTGCGCTCGTTGTACTCCCGGTTGCCGGCGTGGAACGCCACGTCCAGCTCCCGTATGAGCTGGGTGACCCGTCCGTCCCTGCGCACGATGTAGTGTGCCGCGGCGCCGTGCGCCGGGTCCTGGAAGGCCCGCACGGCGCTCGAATAGCCGCCCTGCGTGACATGGACGACGACACGGTCGACGGCGTAGTCGTCCGGGCGGTCCGCGCGGCGGTAGTTCGCCGGGTCCGCCGCCGTCCAGCGCGCGCCCCGGAAGTCCACCGCCCCGGCCACCCGTGACTTCTCCACTCCGGGCAGCCGCCACCACAGGTGGGACAGTTCCTCCCGGGCCAGCGCGGCCGTGCCCACGGCGGCCGCCAGCCCGCCGATGAGCAGCGCCCGCCGCCCCGGCCGCCGGTCCGTGTCAGTCATGGTCACCCCCGCTTGGAACCTGCCCCGTCCGCTGTGATCGTCAACGGATGTACGGCGGTCCTGGTTCCCGCGGCCCCGTACCCTGGAAGGGTTATGACTGAGATCCCGCAGCGCCCCCTCCGCGTCCTCGCCGCCATGTCCGGCGGCGTCGACTCCGCCGTCGCCGCCGCGCGTGCCGCGGAAGCCGGGCACGACGTCACCGGCGTCCACCTCGCGCTCTCCGCGAACCCGCAGTCCTTCCGCACCGGCGCGCGGGGCTGTTGCACCATCGAGGACTCGCGCGACGCCCGCCGCGCCGCCGACGTCATCGGCATCCCGTTCTACGTCTGGGACCTCGCCGACCGCTTCCGTGAGGACGTCGTCGAGGACTTCATCGCCGAGTACGAGGCCGGCCGCACCCCCAACCCCTGCCTGCGCTGCAACGAGAAGATCAAGTTCGCCGCGCTGCTGGACAAGGCGCTCGCCCTCGGCTTCGACGCCGTCTGCACCGGCCACTACGCCCAGGTGATCACGCGTGAGGACGGCTCCCGCGAGCTGCACCGGGCCTCCGACATGGCCAAGGACCAGAGTTACGTCCTCGGCGTGCTGGACGAGCGGCAGCTCGCCCACGCGCTGTTCCCGCTCGGCGACACGGTCACCACCAAGGACGAGATCCGCGCCGAGGCCGAGCGCCGGGGCCTCGCCGTCGCCAAGAAGCCGGACTCGCACGACATCTGCTTCATCGCCGACGGCGACACCCAGGGCTTCCTGGCCGGCCGGCTCGGCAAGGCCGAAGGGGACATCGTCGACGAGTCCGGCGCGGTCGTCGGCTCCCACGAGGGCGCCTACGGCTTCACCATCGGCCAGCGCAAGGGCCTGCGGCTCGGCACCCCGGCCCCCGACGGCAAGCCGCGCTACGTCCTCGACATCTCCCCGGTGAACAACACCGTGACCGTCGGCCCGGCCGCCGCCCTGGACGTCACCGCCCTGACGGCGGTCAAGCCGCGCTGGTGCGGCACCGCCCCGGCCGGCCCCGGCACCTACACCGCCCAGCTGCGCGCCCACGGCGGCGAGACCGAGGTGACGGCGGAGCTCGTCGACTCCACCCTCGAGGTGTCGTTCACCGAGCCGGTCAGGGGCGTCGCCCCCGGCCAGGCGATCGTGCTGTACGACGGCACGCGCGTGGTCGGCTCGGCGACGATCGCGTCCACGGTGCGGGTGCAGGCTCCGGTGGCCTGAGAACGCCCGTCCCGGGACGGGCGGCGCCTACTCCCAGTCCCAGGTCACGCCCACGTGCCCGGGCTGGATCTCGGGCTCCACGATGTGCACCGTGCCGTGCGCGTTCAGCGTGAGGTCGCCGAGGAACTCGGGCGGCGCCTGCACCGTGGGCCGCCCGAACCGCCGGCACCGCACCGGCAGCGCCGCCCGGTCGAAGGCGACCTGCAGCACGTAGGCGCCGCCCGCGTAGCTGAAGCCCCGGTAGTACTCGTTGCTCGGCTCGCCGGTGCCGTCCTCGAACCGGTACCGCATCATCGCCGTCTCACCCGCCGCGAGCCGCGCGTCGAAGAGCAGCTCCACGGCCACCATCCCGGCCTCCGGCGCCCGGCGCACCCGCCCCACCCGGCAGTTCTCCAGGCCCACCACCCGCATCCGCGCGGTGTCGCAGCCGATCTCGCCGCAGTGGATGGCGACGTAGCGGTCCATGCCCTCCCGGTGCGCCCGCACCACGTGCTCGGCCTCCCGGCTGGCCAGCCGGCGCTCCGCGTCGATCCGCACCCGCTCGTACTGCAGCACGGTGTGCAGCCCGCCGTCGCGCGGTGCCTCCAGGTCGGCGAGCAGCCGTTCCAGCGCCGAGTCCGGGCCGACCAGCATCCGGAACGGCCGGGCCACCGGCTGGTCGGCCGGCGTACGCGGTCCGAGCAGCCGGGTCAGGGCGTGCTCCGGCAGCTCCAGCACCTCCTCCAGCGCGGTCACCGCCCGCAGTGACTCGGGCCGGTCCGGCCGGCGGACGCCGCGCTGCCAGTAACTCAGGCTGGTGACGCCCACGCTGACGCCGCGTTGCTCCAGCCGGTGCCGCACCCGGTGCAGCGCCAGCCCGCGGGCCGTCAGCGCCGCCCGCAGGGCCACGGAGAAGGGGCCGGTCCGCAGCGCCTCGGCGAGCCGTGCCTCCGCGTCCGATCCGTCGGGCTGTGCTTTCACCAAGGGAGCCTCCCTCCGCTCCGTCGTGAATGTTCACTTCCCGGACCGCGGCCGGGCCGAGGGCGCCGCGATGCTACCAGCGGCAAGTGGCGTGCTGTTCACAGTCGTACGCGGTTCGTTCACACCGCGGTCCGAGCGGGCACGACGGGCGTTGACCATGCACAGCCACTCCCCGATGCTCATCGGCGAGCGCCCGGACGCGCTGCTTCCCCCCAACCCCGACCTCTCGCAGGGAGGACCGCTCCATGTCTCCCACCGATCCCCGCCCGCGCGGTTCGTCCCGCATCCGCACGCTCAACGGATCCGGGGTGTGAGCGCCGTGCATCAGCTCCACCCCCTGATCCGTCCGGTGGCCGCCGGCACCCTGGCCGCCGCCGTGCTCGTGCTGAGCGGCGCCGCCCCCGCCAAGGCCGTTCCGGCCGCCCGGGCCCACAGCGCGGGCGCGGCCGACGCCCGGGCCGTGGCTGCGGCTCCGCCGGCCGCCGGCGAGTCCCGCACCGGCGCCGCCGCACTGGCCGGCCTGGGCGTCTGTGGCGCCGGCCTCGCCCCGGTCCTCGCCCGCACCGGGCGGCGGCGGCCCGAAGACCCCGGAACGCGGTGACCTGGCCCCGCCGCGTTCCAGGGGGTGCGCGCAGCACGACGGCCCCACACGTCGCCGCACGCACTCAGGGGTGGGTCCGGGGAACGGCCCCCCACGGGGCCCGGACCCACCCCGAAGCCAGGGCCCGGGCGGCCCCCGGCCACCGGGACCGCGTCCCCCCCCACACACAGGACGCCGCTCCCACCCGGAGGATGAGTCCGGGAGGCGGCCCGCCCGACCGTCCGGGCGCACCCTGACGGCCGTCGCGCCGGGGCCGGCTCCCCGGCTCGCGGGGTGCCCGGCCGGGGGAGTCGGGGTCCGGCTGGTGTCCTACCCACGGGGCGCCGGTCGTCCTGGCGGCGCTCTCTCCACGGGGGCGCCGGTCGTCCGGGTGATGTCCTGCCGCGGGGCGCAGGCGCCGCCCGGAGGGCGAGTCCGGAGGCGGACCGCGTGACGGTGGGGCCGACCCTGATGGGCAGCGGACCGGGGCGGGCTTCCCCGGCGCGCAGGGTGCCGCTCGGGGAAGCCGGAGTCCGGCTGGCCTCAGGGCGTCGGTCGTCCGGGTGCGCCCTGACCGACGGGCCCGGGAAGCGGCTCCGCCGCAGCGGGCCGGGCGCCGGGGGACGGGGCCCGGCCGGGGTCCTCCCCACGAGGCGCCGGCCGGGCGGGAGGCGTTCCCTCAGCAGGGCGCTGCTTCCGCCCCGCCCCGAAGGACGTCGGCCCGGCGAGAGGCGACGTCCCCCCACGCAGGGTCCCGGACTCGCCAGGAGGGGAGTGAGGCCGGGGGACACCCTGACGCTGCCCGGACCCACCCCCGGGGGGCTGGGTCCGGGCAGTGGCCCCCGAGGACGAGGACGGGCCTGGCACCGCCCCAGCGGGCCGGGCCCGTCCCTACGTCACCGAGACCGGTCAGCCGGTGAAGAACTCCGCCAGGACCGGGGCCAGTACCTCCGGCTCCACCGCGTGGGTCTGGCCCTCCAGGGCGCGGTACGTGCCCCGCGGCACGGCCCGGGCCACCGACCCGGCCGCCTCGCGCAGCCAGCCGGGGCTCGCCCCGCCCGCCACCGACAGGACCGGCACGGAGACCGCGGCCAGCCGCTCCCGGGGCAGCAGTCCGTCACCCAGGACCGCGTCGTCGTACGCCAGACTGGGCGCGACGGACTCCATGCCGGCCCACATCGGTGACTCGCGCGCGCTGCGGATCGTCTCCTCGGCGAGACCCGTCAGCCGCAGGAACAGCTCCACCGCGTCCCCGCGCCGGCCGGCCGAGAGCGCCTCCCGCAGACGCTCGGTGTACGCCCGCTTCCCGGCCCCGCCGTCCAGGAAGTCGGCGAAGGGCACCTCGTACACGGCGGCCTGACGGACCGGCAGGCCGCTCGCCGCCGCCTCGAGCACCAGCGCGCCGCCCGAGGAGACCCCGAAGAGACCCGCCGCGCCACCCACCGCGTCGACCAGCGCGGCCAGGTCCTCGACCTCGCGTTCCACCGAGTACGGCGCCGTGTCACCGCTCTCGCCGCGGCCCCGACGGTCGTAGACCACGGCCGTGCAGTCGCCGGCGAGCCGGTGCGCCAGGGGCGTCACGGTGCCCCCGGTGGACATCGCGCCGCTCACCAGGATCACCGTCGGCCCCCGGCCGATCACTTGGTACGCGAGGGAGGTGCCGTCGCGGGAAGTCGTCTTCTTGTCCATGCCCGTGCAGACTGCCGCACGGCGCGGGACTCACCGGTCACGACACGTCGGTGTCGGGGAGAGTCACGTTTCTTCGACCTCTTCCACCTCGTAGAAGCACAGATGGTCCTTGATCGCGGCCACGTCCGGCTTCGGGTCCGGGTACGCCCAGACCAGGTCGGGCGCGCCCGGCAGCGACCAGTAGGAGGCGGTGCCCTTGAAGGGGCAGACGGTGTGGGTGCCGGACGGCGTCAGCAGATCCATCCGGACGTCCTCGGCGGGAATGTAGTACCGCACCGGACAGCCCGTCTCGCGCAGCAGCAGGGGACGGCCGGTCTCCGCCAGCACCTGGCCGCCGTGCACCGCCCGCACGCGCCGCTCGCCCTGTTCGATGGTGATCGTGTGTCCTCGGGTCATACCAGGACAGCGCCGGCGGGCCCGGACTTCTTCCCGCGTACGGTGGACGGCATGAACATCTGCGTCTTCCTCTCCGCCGCCGACCTCGACGAGCGCTACACCCGGCCCGCCCGCGAGTTCGCGGAGCTGCTCGGCAAGGCCGGCCACACCCTGGTCTGGGGCGGCTCCAACGTCGGCCTGATGAAGGTCGTCGCCGACGGCGTGCAAGAGGCGGGCGGCAGGCTGCTGGGCGTCTCCGTGGAGTTCCTCGCGGCGAAGGCACGTCCCGGCGCCGACGAGATGGTGATCGCCGCCGACCTCGCCGAGCGCAAGAGGCTGCTGCTGGAGAAGGCCGACGCGGTGGTGATCATGGTGGGCGGCACCGGGACGCTGGACGAGGCCACCGAGATCCTGGAGCTGAAGAAGCACGGCCGTACCGACAAGCCGGTGGTGCTGCTGAACACGGCCGGTTTCTACGACGGGCTCCAGCAGCAGTTCCGCCGCATGGACGCGGAGGGCTTCCTGCCCCGCCCGCTCGCCGAGCTGATGTTCTTCGCCGAGGAGCCGGCGGCCGCCCTGGCCCACCTCGAGGAGTCACTGTCGGCCGGCTGATGCGAGCATGGCGGACATGGCTACTCATGTGATCACCGGGGCCGGCTCCGGCATCGGCGCGGCCGTCGCCCGCCGGCTTCACGCGCGCGGGGACGAAGTCGTCCTGCACGCGCGCGACGCGGGCCGCGCCAAGGAACTGGCGGCCGAGTTCCCCGGGGCGCGCACCCTGGTGGGCGACCTCGCCGACCCCGACAAGCTCTCCTGGGCCTTCTCCCACCAGACGCTCCCGGAGCGGGTCGACTCGCTCCTGCACATCGCCGGAGTGGTGGATCTCGGCGAGGTCGGCGAGCTGACCCCCAAGTCCTGGCGCCACCAGCTCAACGTCAACCTGATCGCTCCCGCCGAGCTGACCCGGCACTTCCTGCCCCAGCTCCGCGCCGCCCGCGGTCATGTGATCTTCGTCAACTCCGGGTCCGGCCTGAACGCCCACGCGGGCTGGTCCGCGTACGCCGCCTCCAAGCACGGACTGAAGGCGCTGGCCGACTCGCTGCGCCAGGAGGAGCACGGCAACGGCGTCCGCGTCACCTCCGTCTACCCCGGGCGTACGGCCAGCCCCATGCAGGCCAAGGTGCACCACCAGGAGGGCAAGGAGTACGACGCCTCGCGGTGGATCGACCCCGAGTCGGTGGCGACCACCATCCTCACCGCCCTGGATCTGCCGAGGGACGCGGAGATCAACGACCTGACGGTGCGCCCGGGCCGCTGACCGCCGGTCACCCGGGGGCGCGAAGGCTACGTAGGCTTCACCCCGTGAACGACAACATTCGCTTCGGTGGGGCCACCGGGATCGGGTCGATGCCCGGCGGGGACGCCCGGGAGGCCGCCAAGACCGTCACCGGCAGCTTCGAGGACTTTCCGTTCCTGCCCGAGCTGCCCGCGCGCGGGCCCGGCGCGGACATGATCGGGCGCACCGCCGGGATGCTGGTCGAGCTGTACGCGCGCGTGGAGCCCAGCGGCTGGCGGCTCGGCGACCGGCCCGGCCGGGACACCAAGCGGGCCCGGTCATGGCTCGGTGAGGACCTCGACGCGCTGGAGGAGTTCACCCAGGGCCACGAGGGCGACCTCAAGGTGCAGGCCGTCGGGCCCTGGACCCTGGCCGCAGCCCTGGAGCTGAGGAACGGGGAGGCCGCGCTGTCGGACCCGGGCGCCTGCCGCGACCTCGCCGCCTCGCTGGCGGAGGGGCTGCGGCTGCACCTCGCCGAGGTGCGGCGCCGCGTCCCCGGCGCCCGCCTCGTGCTCCAGCTCGACGAGCCGTCGCTCACCGACGTACTGCGCGGGCAGGTACGGACCGCCAGCGGCTACCGCACCCACCGGGCCGTGGACCGGCAGCTGGTCGAGGCCACGCTCCGGGACGTGATCGCGGTGCACGACGACGGTCCGGTCGCCGTCCACTCCTGCGCCCCCGACGTGCCGTTCGCCCTGCTGCGCCGGGCCGGCGCCGACGCCGTCTCCTTCGACTTCTCGCTCCTCACCGAACGTGACGACGACGCCATCGGCGAGGCCGTGGAGGCCGGCATCCGCCTGTTCGCCGGTGTCGTGCCGGGCACGGACGGCCCATTGTCAGACCCTGCCGGTAGCGTCATGGGTGTCAGGACGCTGTGGCGCAGGCTGGGGCTGCGTCCCGGGCTGCTCGCGGAGGCGGTCACGGTGACCCCGGCATGCGGTCTCGCGGGCGCTTCTCCCGCGTACGCACGCCAGGTGCTCGCCCACTGCGTCCGGGCGGCGAGATCCCTCGCGGACAACCCAGAGTAACGGGAGGACGACACGGTGGCCGGCGACAAGCAGCAGGCGGAGACGGCAGTGCCCGCCGAGGCACGGGAGAAGCACGCGCAGCTCGCTGAGCAGATCGAGGAGCACCGCTTCCGGTACTACGTGAAGGCCGCCCCGGTCGTCAGCGACGCCGAGTTCGACCAGCTCCTGAAGAGCCTGGAGGCACTGGAGGAGCGGTACCCGGAGCTGCGCACGCCGGACTCGCCGACCCAGAAGGTCGCCGGGTCCTACGCGACGGAGTTCACCGCGGTCGAGCACCGCGAGCGGATGCTGTCCCTGGACAACACCTTCAACGACGACGAGCTGGCCGCCTGGGCCGACCGAATCGCCAGGGAACTGGGCGAGCAGGAGTACCACTTCCTGTGCGAGCTGAAGGTCGACGGCCTCGCCGTCAACCTCACCTACGAGAACGGCCGCCTCACGCGCGCGGCGACCCGCGGCGACGGCCGCACCGGCGAGGACATCACGCCCAACGTCCGCACGATCGCGGACATCCCGGACCGGCTCAAGGGCGACGACGTCCCCGCCCTGGTGGAGATCCGCGGCGAGGTCTACTTCCCGATGGAGAAGTTCCTCGAACTCAACGAGCGCCTGGTCGCGGCCGGGGACAAGCCCTTCGCCAACCCCCGCAACGCCGCCGCCGGTTCGCTGCGCCAGAAGGACCCGCGCGTCACCGCCACCCGCCCGCTGCACATGGTCGTCCACGGCATCGGCGCCCTGGAGGGCTTCACGGGCATGACCCGTCTCTCCCAGGCCTACGACCTGCTGAAGACCTGGGGGCTGCCCACCTCCCGGCACAACCGGGTGGTCGACGACCTCGACGGCGTACGGGAGTTCATCGCCCACTACGGCGAGAACCGGCATTCCGTGGAACACGAGATCGACGGTGTGGTCGTCAAGCTGGACGAGATGCGCCTCCAGGGGCGTCTCGGCTCCACCGCGCGGGCGCCGCGCTGGGCGATCGCCTACAAGTACGCCCCGGAAGAGGTCAACACCAAGCTCGTCGACATCAAGGTGGGCGTCGGCCGCACGGGACGTGTCACGCCGTACGCCCAGGTCGAGCCGGTCACCGTCGCGGGCAGCGAGGTCGAGTTCGCCACCCTGCACAACCAGGAGGTCGTCAAGGCCAAGGGCGTGCTCATCGGCGACACCGTCGTCCTGCGCAAGGCCGGTGATGTCATCCCCGAGATCCTCGGCCCGGTGGCCGACCTGCGGGACGGCAGCGAGCGGGAGTTCGTGATGCCGGGCGAGTGCCCGGAGTGCGGCACCCCGCTGCGGCCCATGAAGGAGGGCGACATCGACCTCCGCTGCCCCAACGCCCGTGCCTGTCCCGCCCAGTTGCGCGGGCGCGTGTCCTACCTCGCGGGCCGCGAGTGCCTGGACATCGAGCACTTCGGCGATGTGGCCGCCGCCGCGCTCACCCAGCCGCTGGAGCCGTCCGACCCGCCGCTGGTCGACGAGGGCGACCTGTTCGACCTGACGGTGGAGAAGCTGCTGCCCATCAGGGCCTACGTGCTGGACCCGGACAGCGGCCTGCCCAAGAGGGACCCCAAGACCGGCGAGGACAAGGTCGTCGCGGTCTTCGCCAACCAGAAGGGCGAGCCGAAGAAGAACACGCTGACGCTGCTGGAGAACATCGAGGCGGCGAAGTCCCGTCCGCTCGCCCGCTTCCTGAACGGGCTCTCCATCCGGCACGTCGGCCCGGTCGCGGCACAGGCCCTCGCGCGCGAGTTCCGCTCGATCGACCGCATCGAACAGGCCACCCAGGAAGAGCTGGCCACCACCGACGGCGTCGGCCCCATCATCGCCGCCGCACTCAAGGAGTGGTTCGCCGAGGACTGGCACCGCGAGATCGTCCGCAAGTGGAAGGCCGCCGGGGTTCCGCTGGAGGACGAGTCGTCCGGCGAGGACGAGGGCCCGCGTCCGCTGGAGGGGCTCACCGTCGTCGTCACCGGCACGCTGGAGAACTTCACCCGGGACGGTGCCAAGGAGGCACTGCAGAGCCGCGGTGCCAAGGTGACCGGTTCGGTCTCGAAGAAGACCTCGTTCGTGGTCGTCGGCGACAACCCGGGATCGAAGTACGACAAGGCGATGCAGCTCAAGGTTCCCGTCCTGAACGAGGCCGGTTTCGCAGTCCTGTTGGAGCAGGGACCCGAAGCGGCGGCCGAAGTCGCGCTTCCGACCGAGGAGTAGCGGTTGAAGGCCGCCCGATCGGTGCATATCAGATGCATACGGGTGGCCCGGGCGCATTCGGGCAACCGTTGACGACCGCTGCCCCAGGAAGCCTTCCGCGGCCTACTGTTGAGGCGTGCGCCTGCCGTGCCCAGCTGCGGTTGGGGCATCCCCCCTGTCCGCCAGGGGCACGGGGAAAGGATTGTTCAACGCGGAGCCGCTGATGGTTGTCGGGCACCGGGCCGCGTGGCGTGGGCACCGCCGGCTGTGAGAGGGACGGGAATGGAACCGACCGAGAGCGCCGCCCCGCACGCATGGCTGCGCCTGCGCCGCCGTGCGGGCGCGTGGCGGGGGACCCGGTGGACGGGGCGGGGCGCCGGACGCACCCCTGCCCGGACGCACCCGGCCCAAGCGGGCGCCGCGCCCGAGTCGCACCCCGCGGTCCCGGCGGCCGTCGAGGCCGCCCGGACACAACCCGGCACCGACCCCGAACTCCGTCCGCCCTGGCCCGCGTCGCACGCGGCCCTCGTGGCCGCCGCCGCGCTGGCCCTGGCGGCGGGCTTCTACCGTGCCTTCGCCGGCCACCACGCCCTGTTCCCGTGCGAGACGCGGGGCTGGTCGCTGGCCGTGCTCACCGGCATCATCGTCGGCCACCTCGTGATGCTCGGCCGCGCCCGCTGGTGGGGCGGCACGGGCTCCGGCGCGGCCCTCACCCTGGCCGTCCTGCTGCTGTACGGCTGGATGCCGGCCGGGATGGTCAGCCTCACCGTCGTCGTCCTGGTCGGCACGGCCAGACGGCAGCGCTGGCGGCAGGGCGTGCTGCACGGCGCGGTCGACATCCTCGGGATCAGCGCCGGCGCCCTGGTGCTCGGCTTCTTCGGGCGGGTGCCGAGCGTCGAGGAGCCCTGGCGGCCCGAGAGCTGGGGCATCGCCACCGCGCCGGAGGTGGTGGTCGTCGCGGCCGCCTACCTCGCGGTCAGCCGGGGCCTGCTGTGGTACGCGCAGGCACCGCGCGGCGGCCCGCTGCCCACGGTCGCCCGCACCGCCCTGGTCCGGCAGGGCCTGCTCGCCGTGGCGCTGCTCGGCATCGCCCCGCTGGTGTGCGTGGTCGCCGACGCCCGGCCGGTCCTGCTGCCGCTGTTCGCCATCCCGCTCATCGCCCTCGACTCCACGTTGTGGATGGCCCGGGCCCGCGCCGAGGAGCAGTTGCGCGACCCGCTGACCGGGCTGCCCAACCGGCAGTGGCTGCTGGAGCGGATCTGGACCGCCCTGGACGACGCCGAGCGGATCGGCGCCCGCGCCGCGCTCATGCTGATCGACCTCGACCGGTTCCGTTCGGTGAACGACACCCTCGGCCATCTCGCCGGCGACCGGCTGCTGCTGCAGATCGCCGACCGCCTGCGCCAGGCCCTGCCGCGCGGCGCGGAGGCCGCCCGGCTCGGCGGCGACGAGTTCGCCGTCTTACTGCCCGTCGCGGACTCCACCACCTCCGCCACCCGCGTCGCCCGCGGCCTCGTCACGGAACTCAGCTCACCGCTCGACCTCGACGGGCTCACCCTCGTCCTGGAGGCCAGCGCCGGCGTCGCCGTCTTCCCCGACCATGCGCTGGACGCCGAAGGCCTGCTGCGGCGGGCGGACGTGGCGATGTACCAGGCGAAGCGGGACCGTACCGGCGTGGAGGTCTACGAGTCCAAGCGGGACTCCAACACGCCCGACCGGCTCGGTCTGCTGGGTGATCTGCGCCGGGCGCTGGACGCCCACGAGGTGCAGCTGCACTACCAGCCCAAGGTGCGCTTCGACGGTCAGGTCGCGGGCCTGGAGGCGCTGGTCCGGTGGGTGCATCCCGAGCGCGGGAAGGTTCCGCCGGACGAGTTCATAGCGATCGCCGAGTCCTCCGGGCTGATGCCCCATCTGACGGAGTACGTACTGGAGACCGCGCTCGGGCAGGTCGCCGCCTGGCGGGCGCAGGGGCTGCGGGTGCCGGTGGCGGTCAACGTCTCCCCGCGCGACGTGCACACGCCCGGTTTCGCCGGCTCGGTCGCCGCCCGCCTCGCGCGGCACGGAGTCCCGGCCGGGGCGCTCCAGCTCGAGATCACCGAGCACGTCCTGCTGGAGGACCCGCAGCGGGCCGCCGACACCCTCGCCGCGCTCACCGGGCACGGCGTGAAGATGTCCCTGGACGACTTCGGCACCGGGTACTCCTCGCTGGTGCACCTGCGCCGGCTCCCCGTCAGCGAGCTGAAGATCGACCGCTCCTTCGTGGCCCGGCTGGCCGTGGACACCGAGGACGCCGAGATCGTGCGGTGCACGGTCGACCTGGCGCACTCGCTGGGCCTGCTCGTCGTCGCCGAGGGCGTGGAGGACGACGAGACCTGGGAGCGGCTGCGCGACCTCGGCTGCGACGCGGTGCAGGGGTGGCTGGTCGCCGCCGCGATGCCGCCGGACGAGACGACCGCGTGGCTGCGGGCCCGCGGGTCGCGCGGCTGGCAGCGGCCGCGGGCCGCGCTGCCGGCCGCCGAGTAGCGCCCGGCCGGCAGCGCCGGGGCGCGGGCGGTCAGATCGCCGCGAAGTGCCCGATCAGCAGGTCCAGTCTGCGCTCGTGCGCCTCCTCCGGCAGCCGTCCGCTGCGCATCAGCGTGACCAGCCCGTGCAGGGCCGCCCAGAACGTCTCCGTGAGCAGACCCGGCTCGTCACCCTCCACCGCGACCGGCTCCACCGCGAGCAGCAGCTCCCCGAACGCCTCCTGCAGCGGCGCCGGTGCCTCCGGCGTGGCGAACGGCAGGTCCACCAAGTGGGTGAACATCGCGTCGTAGAGGGCCGGCCGGCGCCGCGCGAAGGACGTGTACGTCCGCGCCACCGCCGCCAGTGGCTCCCGCGGGTCCCGGGGGTCCCGCAGTCCCGCGCGTGCCGTCCGCAGCTCGGCCGCCAGGTCGGCGCAGCCCTGCACCGCGACCGCGGCCATGATCGCGCCCTTGCCCTTGAAGTGGCTGTAGAGGACCGGCTGGCTGTACTCGATCTCGGCGGCCAGCCGGCGCGTGGTGACCGCGTCCCAGCCCTCCGCCTCCGCGAGTTCCCGCGCGGCCGTGACGATCAGCCGCTCGCGTTCCGCTCGTTCGCGCTCCCGGCGCGTCTGGATCGACATGGCTTGATTCTAGCACTGCTAGCGTTCCTGCCGCCGCTCTGCTAGCTTCGCTTGCATCACTAGCGCTGCTAGCAAGGAGAGAGGACATGACCGTCACCGCCTACACCCTGGCTGTCGTGCTCGACCTGTTCTGCCTGTTCCTCGGCTACCGCTTCCTGTTCCGGCCCGGGCCCTCCGCGGCCGGCTACGGAGTACCGGCCGACCCGGCCGGCGACGCCGGGGCCTACCTCACGATCAAGGGTCTCCGGGACGGCGCCCTCGGAGTGGTGGGCCTGGCGCTGCTGGCCTTCGCCGGAGCGCGCGCCGAGGCCTGGTTCATGGTCGGCGTGGCGCTCGTGCCGCTCGGCGACACGCTGATAGTCCTGCGGCACGGTGGTGCGCGGGCCGTGGCGTTCGGGGTCCACTTCGCCACGGCGGTCGTCGTACTGATCAGCGCCGCCCTGCTCTTCCTCGTCTGACCACGGCACCACCGTCACCAGGGGGTTCGAAGATGTCGCTGTTCGTTCCGAAGTTCGACGAGACCGTGATCGTCCGCGAGGCCGAGGCCGAGGCCGAGGTGGTCGGCCGCGCGCCCACCACCATCCGCCTGCTGGCCGACAGCAGCGCGACCGGAGGCGCGCTGTCCACCCAGCGGGTCACCCTCCGCGAGGGTGCCGACGGCGCCAAACCGCACTGGCACGACAACTCCGCCGAGATGTTCTTCCTGCTGGACGGCGCCGCCGACATCCTCTCCGGTGACGACGTCGTCACCGCCGGCCCGGGCGACCTCGTCGTCGTCCCGCCCGGCAGGCCGCACGCCTTCGCCGCCGTGCCGGGAGCCGACGCCGACCTGCTCATCGTGCTCACCCCGGGCGTCGAACGCTTCGAGTACTTCCGCCACCTCCAGCGCATCGCCCTCGGCGAGGCCACCCCCGAGAGCCTGCTGGAGGTGCAGGAGCTGTACGACAACCACTTCCTGAGGAGCCGGGCCTGGGACGCGCGGCGCCACTGAGCCGGGGGCGAGGCCGCCGCGGGCCGGGGGCACGGCCGAACCGTTTCACGCTCACGGCCCCCCGCCCCATAGGATTGGGGACTGGCGTCACATTCCCGCCTGCCGCGCGACGCCTGGCACGCACGCTCGCCGCGTTGCCGAATCGCCCACGTGGCTCCGCCACGAGGGCGCTCCGGCGCCTTGCGATCGCACGCACCAAGCGCCGCACGGCCCGCCCTCCGGGCGGACGGCGGGAATGCGACGCCAGCCCCCCGCCCCAAACCACAAACACTCACCCAGAGGATCGCTGCATGCCTGGCATCACGCGCGAGGAGGTCGCCCACCTCGCCCGGCTGGCGCGTCTGGAGCTGAAGCCCGAAGAACTCGATCACTTCGCAGGCCAGCTCGACGACATCATCGGCGCGGTCGCCCGCGTCAGCGAGGTCGCCGACCAAGACGTACCGCCGACCTCCCACCCGCTGCCGCTGACGAACGTCATGCGCGCGGACGAGGTCCGTCCCTCGCTCACCCCCGCGCAGGCGCTCTCCGGCGCCCCGGCCCAGGAGCAGCAGCGTTTCAAGGTGCCGCAGATCCTGGGGGAGGACTGACCATGACGGACAGCAACATCATCAAGCTCACGGCGGCGCAGACCGCCGAGAAGATCGCCTCCGGCGAGCTGACGGCCGTCGAGGTCACCGAGGCCCACCTCGCCCGCATCGAGGCCGTCGACGAGAAGGTGCACGCCTTCCTGCACGTCGACCGCGAGGGCGCCCTCGCCCAGGCCCGCGCCGTGGACGAGAAGCGGGCCCGCGGCGAGAAGCTCGGCCCGCTGGCCGGCGTCCCGCTCGCGCTGAAGGACATCTTCACCACCGAGGGCGTGCCGACCACCGTCGGCTCGAAGATCCTCGAGGGCTGGATCCCGCCGTACGACGCGACGCTCACCAAGCGGCTGAAGGCCGCCGACGTCGTCATCCTCGGCAAGACCAACATGGACGAGTTCGCCATGGGCTCCTCCACCGAGAACAGCGCCTACGGCCCGACCGGCAACCCCTGGGACCTCACCAAGATCCCCGGCGGCTCCGGTGGCGGCTCCTCCGCCGCGCTCGCCTCCTTCCAGGCCCCGCTCGCCATCGGCACCGACACCGGCGGTTCCATCCGCCAGCCCGCCGCCGTCACCGGCACGGTCGGCGTGAAGCCGACCTACGGCGCGGTCTCCCGCTACGGCATGGTCGCCTTCTCCTCCTCCCTCGACCAGGGCGGCCCCTGCGCCCGCACGGTCCTGGACGCGGCCCTGCTGCACGAGGTCATCGCCGGGCACGACCCGCTCGACTCCACCTCCATCGACGCCCCGGTCCCGCCGGTGGTCGAGGCCGCGCGCAACGGCAGCGTCGAGGGCATGCGGGTCGGCGTCGTCAAGCAGTTCCGCGGCGAGGGCTACCAGGCCGGCGTCGTGCAGCGCTTCGACGAGTCCGTGGAGCTGCTGAAGGAGCTGGGCGCCGAGATCGTCGAGCTGGACTGCCCGTCCTTCGACCTCGCGCTCTCCGCGTACTACCTGATCGCGCCGTCCGAGTGCTCCTCCAACCTCGCCCGCTTCGACGGCCTGCGCTACGGCCTCAGGACCGGCGACGACGGCGGCCACTCCGCCGAGGAGGTCACCTCCCTCACCCGTGAGGCGGGCTTCGGCCCCGAGGTGAAGCGGCGCGTGATGCTCGGCACCTACGCCCTGTCGAGCGGCTACTACGACGCCTACTACGGCTCCGCGCAGAAGGTCCGCACGCTCATCACGCGTGACTTCGAGAAGGCCTTCGAGCAGGTCGACGTCATCGTGTCGCCGACCACGCCGACCACCGCCTTCGCGATCGGCGAGCGTGCCGACGACCCGATGGCGATGTACCTGGCCGACCTGTGCACCATCCCGACCAACCTGGCGGGCAACGCGGCCATGTCGCTGCCCTGCGGTCTCGCCCCGGAGGACAACCTCCCGGTGGGCCTGCAGATCATCGCCCCGGCGCTCAAGGACGACCGGCTGTACAAGGTCGGAGCCGCCGTCGAGGCCGCCTTCGTGGAAAGGTGGGGGCACCCGCTGATCGAGGAGGCTCCGTCGCTGTGAGCGCACTGAACAAGGCCAAGGGCTTCAAGAAGTCGAAGTCCGGCACGTACCTGTCGATGGCCGGGACCGCGTTCAGCGCGTTCGGCGTGGCCAAGCAGATCAAGAAGGCGCGCGCCGAGCAGGACCCACTGCGGCTGATCGACGCCACCGTGTCCGCCGTCGCGATCGTCACCGGCCTCGCCATCCTCTACCGCGAGCTGAAGCGGCTGGGCGACGACGACGTCCTGCTGGGCTGAGAGGGAAGTTTTCACCGTGACCACCACGACCGACCTGGTGTCGTACGAGGACGCGCTGGCGTCGTACGACCCCGTCATGGGCCTCGAGGTCCATGTCGAACTCGGCACCAAGACCAAGATGTTCTGCGGGTGCTCGACCGAGCTGGGCGCGGAGCCCAACTCGCAGACCTGCCCGGTCTGCCTCGGCATGCCCGGCGCGCTCCCGGTCGTCAACGCGACCGGCGTCGAGTCCGCGATCAAGATCGGCCTCGCGCTGCACTGCGAGATCGCCGAATGGTGCCGCTTCGCCCGGAAGAACTACTTCTATCCGGACATGCCGAAGAACTTCCAGACCTCCCAGTACGACGAGCCGATCGCCTTCAACGGCTACCTCGACGTGCAGCTGGAGGACGGCGAGAGCTTCCGCGTGGAGATCGAGCGCGCCCACATGGAGGAGGACACCGGCAAGTCGACGCACGTCGGCGGTGCCACCGGCCGTATCCACGGCGCGTCCCACTCGCTGCTCGACTACAACCGCGCGGGCATCCCGCTCATCGAGATCGTCACCAAGCCGATCGAAGGCGCCGGCGAGCGCGCCCCCGAGGTCGCCCGGGCGTACGTCCGCGAGCTGCGCGAGCTCATCAGGGCGCTCGGCGTCTCCGATGCCCGTATGGAGATGGGCCAGATGCGCTGCGACGTGAACCTGTCGCTGCGCCCGAACGGCACCGAGAAGTTCGGCACCCGTTCGGAGACGAAGAACGTCAACTCGCTGCGGTCCGTGGAGCGTGCGGCCCGCTTCGAGATCCAGCGGCACGCGGCCGTGCTGTCGTCCGGCGGCACGATCGTGCAGGAGACCCGGCACTTCCACGAGGACACCGGCTCCACCACCTCCGGCCGCGTGAAGGAGGAGGCCGAGGACTACCGGTACTTCCCGGAGCCCGACCTCGTACCGGTCGCCCCGTCCCGCGAGTGGGTCGAGGAGATCCGCGCCGCGCTGCCGGAGATGCCGCTGGCCCGCCGCACCCGGCTGCTTGCCGAGTGGGGCATCTCCGCCACCGACATGCAGGCGATCCTGAACGCCGGCGCGCTGGACCCGATCGTCGCCACGATCGACGCCGGTGCCGACGCGGCCTCCGCCCGCAAGTGGTGGATGGGCGAACTGGCGCGCAGCGCCAACGAGTCGGGCAAGGCGCTGGACGAGCTGGCCATCACGCCGCAGCAGGTCGCCCGGGTCACCGAGCTGGTGAACTCCGGAGACCTGAACGACAAGCTGGCCCGCCAGGTCATCGAGGGCGTCCTCGCGGGCGAGGGCACCCCGGACGAGGTGGTCGACAAGCGCGGTCTGAAGGTCGTCTCCGACGAGGGCGCGCTGACCGCCGCCGTCGACGAGGCCATCGCCGGCAACCCGGGCGTCGCGGACAAGATCCGCGGCGGCAAGGTGGCCGCGGCCGGTGCCCTGGTCGGCGCGGTCATGAAGGCGACCCGGGGTCAGGCGGACGCGGCCCGCGTCAAGGAGCTGATCCTCGAGAAGCTGGGCGTCAGCGAGGGCTGAGCCACCACCGCGACGGCCCCGGAGGCATCCCCCTCCGGGGCCGTCGCGCTGTGCCGCGGCCGTCCGGGCGGCCGTGGGGCGCCGGTCAGGGCACGGCCCCGCACCGGCGTGGAAGGGCGGACGTTATACGCTCACCCGCCATGAGTGGACGTACCGATTCCGACGCCGAACCCGTCATAGCCGAGGCGGACGAGCCGGACGGCCACGACGACGTCTCCGAGGCCCGCCGGGCCCGGTGGACCGCGGCGGGCACCGGAGCCCTGCTCTGCCTCGCCGGCTGTGCCGCCGCGCTGCTCCGGCTCACCGGCTCCGCCCCGGCCCTCGTCCCCGCCGCCTACGCCCTCGGTGCCGCCGTGTGCGCGCTCGCCGCCGTCCTCGGCGCCCGCGGCCGTACCCGCCGGGCCCTGTGGCTGCTGGTCGCCGGTACGGCGGTCATGGCCCTCGGCGATCAGTTCGACTGAACGCGGCCCGCGCCCGTGAGAGGGTGAGCGGCGTCCGGACGGTGGCACAGCGGGAGGAGCGGCAGCGCGATGTACGCGATGTCCATGGGTGACGACGGCGCCGAGCTGCGGCCCCTGGAGGTCTGGCACGCGGCGGACCTGCTCGCCAACATCGACCGGGGACGGGAGTTCATCGGCCGGCACGTCGGCCTGCCGGACGTGGTGACCGACCTGGACGCCGCCCGCGCCTATCTCGCGTCGTACGCGGAGAAGCGTGGCGCCGACGCCGGCAGCCTGCACGGGGTGTGGCTGGACGGGAGGCTGGCCGGGGGACTGCTGTTCCGGGTGTGGGACACCCCCAGCGGGGTCTGCGAGGCCGGCTGCTGGCTGGAGCCGGCGGCGGCCGGGCGCGGGCTGGTCACGCGCGGTATGCGGGTGCTGCTGGGCTGGGCGTTCGAGGAGCGCGGCATGCACCGGGTGGAGTGGCACGTGTCGTCGGCCAACGAGCCCAGCATCGGCGTGGCCCGGCGCCTCGGCATGACCCGGGAGGGCGTGCTGCGGGAGAACTATCCGTACCGGGGCGTGCGCACGGACACCGAGATCTGGTCGGTGCTGGCCCCCGAGTGGCGTGCGGCACGCGCGCGTACCGCGTCCGACGATCATTAAGGGACCTCTCAGACGGCATCCGTACGGTGCCGGGCATGGCAACGAACACACAGGACGTCAACAGGACCGACGACGAGCGGACGGCGCAGGAGGCAGCGGCCGCCACCGGGGCGGACGCCACGGACACGGCGGACGGCACCGGCCCGGCCGGGAACGGTGCGCAGACGCGGGGGACCGGGGCGACGCCGAAGGCCGGGGGACGGCAGGAGCCCGAAGGACCGGAGGGTTCCGGGGAGTCCGACGCGTTCGAGGAGTCCGACGCGTTCGAGGAGGAGCCCGCGCGGAAGGCGCCCTCCGGGGTCGGACTGGGCGCCGGTGCCGTGGTCTCCGCCGCGCTGGGCCTGGTCTCCCTCACCGGTGGCTGGATCGGCACCGTCGCCGCCGCCCGCGAGACCCTGGTCGGCCAGCTCCAGACCTCCTCCGGCGCGAGCGTCGCCAAGCAGATCAAGGAGGTGTACGGCGACGCCTGGCACACCACCGCCCTGTGGGCCGGCCTGTTCGCGCTGGCCGCGCTCGTCACCGGCGTGGTCGTGCTCGTCCGGCCCGCGTTCGGCGCCCCCGGCCGTCCGCAGGCCGCGTGGATCAGGTCGGTCGCGTGGGGCGGGGTCTCGCTCGGTGTCATCGGCCTGCTGCTGGCCGTCCTGAAGTACTCCGACGCGCTGCTCGCCCTGCCCTCCACGGGCTGAGAACCCGCGGGTCCGCCGGGGCCTTAGGGAATCCCTGAGCACCTTAGGGAGCCCCTGGGGCCCCTTACCCGTGTCCGGGCCCGGACACGGGTCACCAAGATGCGGAACTCTCCCGATGTGGCGCACCCCCCTGGGGGACGAGTGTGGAGGCATCGCAACGAGCGACACCGACACCGGCCCCCGGAAGGACCACGCCATGTACGAGTTCGAGACCCACCGGTTCCGTCACGCCGAACTGCGCCGTGCGGCCGCCCAGGAACGCCTGGCACGCGAGGCGGTCGGCGCCCGGCGCGCCGCACGCCGCGAGGAGACGGCCGGGCTCGGCACCACCGGCGCCGAACCCCATACCGACCGCCCTCGCCGGCACCGGCTCCCGCGCACCGCGTGAGCGCCGGGCCCGCCGGTACCGGCGCGGGGGCCGGCACCGGCACGGCCGCCCCGGCTGTTGTTACGACCATCGCACCGGGACTGTGGAAAACCGGTCCCGCGCCCTCCGGACCTCGTGCGATGCTCGGGCCCGTGGAGAACAGGTCCGTCAGTCCCGTGTTCGTCGGCCGCGCCGACGAGTTGGACACCTTGAACGACGCGCTCGCCCGTGCCGCCGCGGGCGAGCCGCAGGCGCTGCTGCTCGGCGGCGAGGCGGGGGTCGGCAAGACCCGCCTCGTCGAGGAGTTCGCCGCCGTCGCCGGCCGCCGGTCCGCGGTCGTCGCCGTGGGCGGCTGTGTGGAGATCGGCGCCGACGGGCTGCCCTTCGCCCCCTTCTCCAGCGCGCTGCGCGCCCTGCGCGACACCCTGCCCGAGGAGTTCGCCGCCGCCGCTGCCGGTCAGCAGGAGGAACTGGCCCGGCTGCTGCCCGAGCTCGGCGAGGCCGCGTCGAGCCGCCACGACGAGCAGGGCACGGCCCGCCTGTTCGAACTCACCGCCCGGCTGCTGGAGCGGGCCGCCGCCGAGCGCACGGTCGTCCTCGTCCTGGAGGATCTGCACTGGGCCGACGCCTCGACCCGCCACCTGCTCGCCTACCTCTTCCGCACCCTGCGCACCGGCCACCTCCTGGTCCTGGCCACCTACCGAGCCGACGACATCCACCGCCGCCACCCGCTGCGCCCCCTGCTCGCCGAACTCGACCGGCTGCGCACCGTCCGGCGCCTCGAACTCGCCCGGTTCACCCGCGAGGAGGTGGCCCGCCAGATCGCCGGCATCCTCGCCGCCGAACCCGACCCCGCCCAGGTCGACGCGATCTTCGAACGCTCCGACGGCAACGCCTTCTTCGTCGAGGAACTGGCCGTCGCCGCCTGCGAGGGCTGCTGCACCGGTCTCTCCGACTCCCTGCGCGACCTGCTCCTGGTCCGGGTCGAGAAACTGCCCGAGAGCGCCCAGCGGGTCGCCCGGATCGTCGCCGAGGGCGGCTCCACCGTGGAGCACCGGCTGATCGCCGCCGTCGCCCGGTTCACCGAGGACGACCTCATCGAGGCACTGCGCGCCGCCGTCGGCGCCAACATCCTCACCGCCACCCCGGACGGCGACGGCTACCGCTTCCGGCACGCCCTCGTCCGCGAGGCCGTCGCCGACGACCTGCTGCCCGGTGAACGCTCCCGCCTGAACCGCCGCTACGCCGAGGCGCTGGAGGCCGACCCCTCGCTCGTCCCCGCGGGCGCCCGCGTGATGCGCCTGGCCAGCTACTGGTACCACGCCCACGACCCCGCCAAGGCCCTGCCCGCGGTCCTGGAGGCCTCCGTCGTGGCCCGCCGCCGGCACGCCTACACCGAGCAACTGCGGCTCCTGGAGCGGGCGATGGAGCTGTGGGACACCGTGCCCGGGGAGGTCCGCTCCGCCCTGCGCCCGGTCGACTACACCGGCGTCTATCCCCCGTGCGGCTGCGATCCGGCCACCACCCCGCTGCGCTACCTCGACCTCATGGCCGAGGCGGCGGTCGCCGGCCGCTTCGGCGGCGAACGCGAACGCGCCCTGAAGATCGTGAAGCGGGCGCTGCAACTGCTCCAGGACGATCCGGACCCGCTG
Source organism: Streptomyces sp. NPDC005706 (assembly GCF_040631045.1). Taxonomy (NCBI): domain Bacteria; kingdom Bacillati; phylum Actinomycetota; class Actinomycetes; order Kitasatosporales; family Streptomycetaceae; genus Streptomyces; species Streptomyces sp. NPDC005706. The sequence continues at coordinate 90,954 of NZ_JBEXYS010000020.1, forward strand.
CGCGCCGCCTGGTTCTGGGTCCAGCGCTCCCGCCTGGTCCAGGCCCTGGCCCGCGGCGACGGATGGCCGGAACTGGCCACCGCGCAGGAGCTGGTGCGGGGCCTGCCGCCCTCCGAGGTGCACGCCGAGGTGCTGACGGAGTCCGCCGGCTGGTCCATGCTGCACCGGCCCGGACCCGAGGCCCTCGCGGACGCCGAGCAAGCGGTCGAGTACGCGCGGATGGTGAACGCCCGCGAGATCGAGCTCAACGCCCGCCTCACCCTGGGCGGGCTCATGGTCGACGCCGGTGACATCGAGGCCGGGCTCGCGGAGATGTCCCGGGTCAAGGAGGAGGCGATCACCGAGGGCGTGTCCCAGGTGGCGGGCCGCGCCCATGTGAACCTGCCGGGATCGATGCAGTCCGTCGGCCGGGACCGGGACGCCGAGCCCATCCTGCGCGAGGGCATCGCCTTCACCCGCCGGTACGGGCTGCCCGACTCCCAGGCCTGGGTCTGGGGCAACCTCTCCGACGCGCTGTACTCGCTGGGCCGGTGGGACGAGGCCGCCGAGGCGGCCGGACAGGCGATCCGCATCGGACGCAGCGCCAAACCCCGCGGCGCGGGCGCCCTGCGGCTGGCCCACCTCGCCCTGGCCCACGGCGACGGCGCGGAGGCCGCCCGCCAACTGGCCACCGCCCGCGCCCACTACGGCACCCGCGACCCGATGCCCCAGAACGGACTGCCCCTGGCCCGCATCGCCGTGGGCGTCGCCGCCTGCGAGGGCAGGCTCCTCGACGCCCGCGCCGAGTTCCTGACCGCCCTGGAGGCCGGCTTCCCGCCCGGCACCCAGCGCTACGCCTGGCCCCTGCTGCTGGCGATGGCCACCGCGGAGGCCGACGCCGGCACCCTGCCGGCCGCCGACGCGGGCCGGGCCGACATGCTCGGCCGGCTCTCCGAGGCGGCCCGCCGGCTCATCGCCGACGCCCCCCTGTGGCGTGCCTACGACCAGTGGACCCGCGCCGAACTGCGCCGGGCCGAGGGCCGGGACACCGACGGCACCTGGTCACCGGTGGTCACGGCGTTCGAGGGTCTGGATCGCCCCTACGACCTGGCCCGGGTCCGCCACCGCCTCGCCCAGGCCCTGCTGACCGACGGCGGCGAGGAGCACCGGGAGCGGGCCGCGGAACTGCTGAGACTGTCCGGAACGGTCGCCGGCCACCTCGGCGCCCGCCCGCTCGCCGAGGCGGTCGCCCGGCTCGCCCAGCGCGCCCGGCTCAGCCTCGGCCACGCCCCGCGCCGGGCCCTCGCGCCCGCCGATCCGGCGTCGGCCCTAGGCCTCACCAGCCGGGAGCGGGACGTCCTGCGCCTGGTCTCGGCCGGTCGCACCAACCGCCAGATAGCCGAGGAACTGTTCATCTCCCCGAAGACCGCGAGCGTGCACGTCTCCAACATCCTGTCCAAGCTCGGCGTCTCCGGCCGGGGCGAGGCGGCGGCGGTGGCACACCGGCTCGGTCTGTTCCCGCCGGACACCGAGGAGCGGCTGGTGGCGGGATGAGCACGGTGGCCGCGAAGGGGCCGCTCAGCGGACCGACACCTCCAGCACCCGGTCGTCCCCCTTCTTCGGCGATCCCCGGCCGTCTGTGTTGCTCGTGACCAGCCACACCTTGCCGTCCCCCGCCGGGACGACGGTGCGCAGCCGGCCGTACTCGCCGGTGAGGAACGCCTGGGGGGCCGCCGAGGCGGCGGTGCCGCGCAGCGGGATGCGCCACAGCCGTTCGCCCTTCAGACCGGCCATCCAGATCACGCCGTCGACGTAGGCGATCCCGCTCGGGGAGGCCTCGTCGGTGTGCCACTGGGCCACCGGGTTGCGGAACCCGGCGCCGGAGGTCCGGCCCTCGGCGTCCGGCCAGCCGTAGTTGCCGCCCGGCACGATCGCGTTCAGCTCGTCCCAGGTGTCCTGGCCGAACTCGGAGGCGAACAGGCGCTGCCTGGAGTCCCAGGCCAGCCCCTGGACGTTGCGGTGGCCGTAGGAGTACACGGGGGAGCCGGGGAACGGGTTGCCGGGGGCCGGCTCGCCCTCCGGGGTCAGGCGGAGGATCTTGCCGCCCAGCGACTTCCGGTCCTGGGCCAGTCCGCGGTCGCCGCTCTCGCCCGTGCCCGCGTACAGCATCCGGTCCGGGCCGAACGCGATCCGGCCGCCGTTGTGGATGAACCCCTTGGGGATGCCCTTGAAGACCGTGTCCGGGGCGCCCAGTTGCTCACCGGCCGGCTTCCCCTCGTCGTACAGCATCCGGACGATGCGGTTGTCCGAGGCCGAGGTGAAGTAGGCGTAGATCATATGGTCCGAGGCGAAGCCGGGGGAGAGGGCGATGCCGAGCAGGCCGCCCTCGCCCTCCGCGGCGACCCCGGAGACCGTGCCCAGCTCGGTCTCGCGGCCCGTCCTCTCGTCGACACGGGTGATCGTGCCGTCGTCCCGGGAGGAGACCAGCAGCCCGCCGCCGGGGAGCGGGGCCAGACCCCACGGCGTCTTCAGGCCGTCGGCGACGGTGCGCAGCACCTTCACCGATCCCTTGGCCGGCGGCGCGGACCCGGTGGCCCGGCCGGACGGAGCGGTGGCCGTCGCCGTCCCCCTCGGCGTGGTGCTCCCGCCGTCACCCGGGAAGCCCTGGCCGCCGGAGGAGCAGCCCGCCGTCAGCAGGAGCGCGGTCGCGGCCAACACGGCCGTCACAACTCGGCGTTGCACGATCATGGTCCCTTCGCAGCGGCGGACGTACGACAGCGTCTCCCTCTCATACTCCGCCCGTCCCGCCAGGGTTCCCGCCCGGCGCGCGCCGCATGCCGGACCGCTCAGTCCCAGGAGCCCCGCGCCGACGGCAGCCGGGACACCTCCGCCAGGTCCTCCGCGGTCAGACGCAGCGCGGCCGCCGCCGCGTTCTCCCCGGCCCAGCGCTCCCGCTTCGTACCGGGCAGCGCGATCACCTGACGGCCTTGCGCCAGCACCCAGGCCAGCGCCACCTGCGCCGCGGTGACGTCCGCGCCGTGCCGGCGGGCGACTCGGCGCAGACCGGCGACGATCGGCTGGTTGGCCGCCATCATCTCGGCCGTGAAGCGGGGGTGCCGGGCGCGCACGTCGTCCGGTTCGAAACCCTCGCCGGGCGTCAGCGTGCCGGTCAGGAAGCCGTTGCCCAGCGGCATCGCGGCCAGGAAGCCCACGCCCCGCGCCTCGCACCACGGCAGCAGCGTGTCCAGCGCCTCCGGCGACCACACCGACAGCTCCGCCTGCACCGCGCTCACCGGGAAGATCTGCTGCACCCTGTGCAGCTGACGCAGCGTGGTGTCGTAGAGCCGGCTGCCGGAGCGGCGGCCGGCGCGCGCGCCCACCGCGCACAGGCCCAGTGCCCGTACCTTCCCGGCCCGCACCAGGTCGGCCATCGCGCCCCAGGTCTCCTCCACGGGGACCTCGGGATCGGCGCGGTGCAGCTGGTAGAGGTCGATCACATCGGTCTGCAGCCGCCTGAGCGAGGCGTCGCAGGCCCTCTTCACATAGCCCGGGCGGCCGTTGGCCACGATGTGCTGCTCACCCACGAGCAGCCCCGCCTTCGTCGACACGAAGGCGTCCCCGCGCCGCTCCCTGAGCACCCGCCCCAGCAGCAGCTCGTTGGTGAACGGACCGTACATGTCGGCCGTGTCCAGCAGGGTCGAGCCCACATCGAGCGCCCGGTGCACGGCTCTGAGCGACTCGTCGCCCCGCTGCCGGGAGCCGGTGTACGCCCAGCTCATCGGCATGCATCCGAGTCCGACGGCCCCCACCGCGAGCGCACCCGCGCCGATCGTCCTGCGCTCCACCTGCTCGTGAACCTCCCTCGTCCGGTCCCCCAACCTAACGCCCCACGCCCGGAGGCCTGACATAGCCTCCTTGCCATGACACAAGACGTGTGGCTTCCCATCGCGCCGGAGGAGATCGAGGGGCTTCCCCAGGGGCCCCGCTACCTGTTCTGGGACGGAGGCGACGACGGCGAACAGGAGTTTCCCCGCGACCCCGCCGACTGCGCGTTCTACGTCGTGCCGTACATGCGTGGAAGCGCCGTCGGCCTGCGGCCGATGGACCGCATGAGCACGGTACGGGTCGTGCAGACGCTGTCGGCCGGCGTCGACCATGTGAGCCCGGGTCTGCGGCACCTGCCCCCGGGTGTCCGGCTGTGCAACGCGCGCGGAGTCCACGAGGCCAGCACGGCCGAACTGACCCTCGCGCTCGTCCTCGCCTCCCTGCGGGGCATCCCCGACTTCGTCCGGGCCCAGGACCGGGGCGAGTGGCGCGGGGGCTTCCACCCCGCGCTCGCCGACAGGACCGCCCTCATCATCGGCTACGGCGCCATCGGCGCCGCCATCGAGGACCGGCTCGCGCCCTTCGAACTCGCGCGGGTGGCGCGCGTCGCGCGCTCAGGGCGCACCACGGCGCGCGGTCCCGTGCACGCGCTCACCGAGTTGCCCGCACTGCTTCCGAAAGCCGATGTCGTGATCCTCTCCACGCCCTTGACGGAGGCGACCAGAGGTCTGGTGAACGCGGACTTCCTCAGCCTGATGAAGGACGGGGCGCTGCTCGTCAACGTCTCCCGCGGACCTGTCGTGGACACGAACGCGCTGCTCACCGAGGTGGAGAAGGGACGCATCACCGCCGCCCTCGACGTCACCGACCCCGAGCCGCTGCCGCCGGGTCACCCCCTGTGGACGGCGCCCGGCGTGCTCATCAGCCCGCACGTCGGCGGCCCCACTTCCGCCTTCCTGCCGCGCGCCAAGCGGCTTCTGGTGGACCAGTTGCACCGATTCGTGAACCACGAGCCCCTGCGGAACGTGATCCTCACTACGGGGACCTGACACACTCCCGGCACCCTCCGCAATCTTTCGAGCGCGGAACGTGTTGACATCTTCGCTGGTCGTCACGGAGCGTAGAGAAGCTATGTCCCTGAGTGACGATCCTGGTGTATCGTCCCGACAGGGGCTGCGCCGCTGACCGTTCGGCGCCGGGGATGGACAGATCGGACTTGTGAGGGGGGCGACGGGCGATGCACGGCCTATGGACGAACGATCCGACGCGGCGGAGCCGCCGACGGGGACCCTGGCGCACGACCGCGCGCAGACGCGGCCACCACACGAGCCATCACTGCCACCGCAAACCGGCCGGCCGCGGAAGGCACACGGCGCACCGGGACACCGGGGAGCCGGGAGCGGCGCGCACCGGGAGGCCCCGGTGAACGCCCCGCCCGCCCTGACGGGCACCCTCGACGGCACGCCGCTCGCTCCGTCCGCGCCCCAGGCGCCGCCGCCCGCCCGGCCGCCGTCCGCCGCAGAGGGCCCGCGGCTGGTGCCCCAGCTCGTCCTCGCCCTGGTCTGCGGGACCTATGCGATCGGCTCCATGTTCGACTGGGGCTCGGAACAAGTCGCGCTGATCATGGGCGACTTCGGGCTGAGCGCCGCGGCCGGCGCCGCCGCCTTCTCCTGCTTCCGCTACGCCCGCGGGCCCCGGGTCCGCTTCCGGCCGGCCTGGCTGCTCTTCGCGCTCTCCTCCGCGATGGCGTCCCTCGGCAACGCGGTCTGGGGGTGGTACGAGGTCGTCCTGGACCGGCCCGTGCCCAGCCCCAGCTACGCCGATCTGTTCTTCCTGTGCTTCGCCCCGCCCGCCATCGTGGGCCTGCTCGTCCTCGCCCAGCGGCCGGCGAACCGGGCGGGCTGGATCTGCCTGGCGCTGGACGCCTGGCTGATCGGCGGCTCGCTGCTCACCCTGTCCTGGAGTCTCGCGCTGGCCCAGGCCGCCCGGTTCGACGGGCCGAGCGTGGCGCACACCGCGCTGTCCCTGGCGTATCCGCTGCTGGACATCGCGCTCGTGAGCATGGTGCTCGCGCTGCACTTCCGCCGCTCCCCGGGCAACCGCACGGCGGTCAACACCGCCATCGGCGCGCTCGCCCTGACGGTGATGTGCGACGCGCTGTTCACCTCGCCGCTGCTGCACAGCAGTTACCACTCCGGGCAACTGCTGGACGCCGGCTGGTTCGCCGGGTCGCTGCTCCTCGCCTACGCCCCCTGGGCCGCATCCCACCGCACCGGGACACCGGACGGCGAACGGCGCGTGCCCGAGGGGCACTCGCGCGTGGTCCACGAGCACGTGCCGGGACAGCGCGGCCCCGGCCAGCCGCACGTACCCCCGCCCGCGCCGGGCGGCGGCGACCACCCGCGGTTCCTGCCCGGCCGGCCGATCACCGGCTCACTGGCCGCGCTCACGCCTTACCTGGCCGCCGCCGTGTGCACCCTGGGCATCCTCTACAACGTGCTCAACGGCCGCAGGCCCGACCACGTCGTACTGATCACCGCAGGGGCCGTCGTGCTGGCGCTCGTCATGCGGCAGGGCATCATGCTGCTGGACAACATCACCCTCACCCAGGAACTGGCGCAGAAGGAGAACCACTTCCGCTCCCTGGTGCAGGGCTCCAGCGACGTCATCATGATCGCCGCGCCCAACGGCATCCTGCGCTACGTCTCCCCGGCCGCCGCCGGGGTGTACGGCCGGCCCGCCGAGGATCTGGTGGGCACCGAACTGGCCGCTCTGATCCACTCGGAGGACCTGGGCTGCGTGGTGCACGAGGTGCGCCGCTTCCTCGCCGCCAGCCCCCTCGAGGAACCCACCACCCGCATCGAGTGCCGCTTCCGGTCGGGCGACGGAGGCTGGCTCAACGTCGAGTCCACCGTCAACCGCCACCACGGCGGCCTGATCTTCAACAGCCGGGACGTGACCGAAAGAGTGCGGCTCCAGGCCCAGTTGCAGCACAACGCCGAGCACGACCCGCTCACCGACCTGCCCAACCGCGCGCTGTTCACCCGGCGCGTCCAGCAGGCCCTCTCCGGCCGCCGCGCCACGGACCGGGGCGCCGCCCTGCGCGGCACGGCCGTGCTCTTCATCGACCTGGACGGCTTCAAGGCCGTCAACGACACGATCGGCCACCAGGCCGGGGACGAACTGCTCGTCCAGGCCGCCCGCAGACTCCAGGACGCGGTCCGGCAGGGGGACACCGCGTCCCGGCTGGGCGGCGACGAGTTCGCCGCACTGATCGCCGGGGACGGCACCCGCGACCGGGCCGCCCGCGAGCGGAACATCCTGGAGCTCGCCGACCGCCTCAGGACCACCCTCTCCCAGCCCTACGCCATCGACGGCAACGATGTCCGGGTCAACGCATCCATCGGCGTCGCCTTCGCCGAGCCGGGCCTCGGCGCGGGCGAACTGCTGCGCAACGCCGACCTCGCGATGTACCGCGCGAAATCGGCCGGGAAGGGCCGCGTCGAGCTGTACCGGCCGCAGATGCAGCAGGACGTCGTACGCAAGGCGGAGCTGGCCACCCGGCTGCGCGCCGCCCTGCACGACGGCGAGTTCGCGCTGCTGCACCAGCCGGTGGTGAGCCTCGGGAACGGCCGGATCACGGCGGTCTGCGCACAGGCGCGCTGGCGCTCCTCCCAGGGGGTGCTGTTCACCCCGGCCGAGTTCCTGAGAGTGGCCGAGGACGGCGACAAGACCGCGGAGCTGGACCGCTGGATCCTGCGGGAGGCGGTGGACCAGGCCGCGGAGCGGGCCGCCGACGGACACGTCGTGCCGGTCTCCGTGCGGCTGAGCGCCCGGCGGCTGCTGGACCGCTCGATGCCGCTGGGCACCGTGGAGGCGCTGCTGACCCGGCACGGACTGCCGCCCGGCGCGCTGATCCTGGAGCTGTCCGACACCGACCACCGGACCTCGCTGGAGGAACTGGAGCGGCGGCTGACCGCGCTCAGCCGGCTCGGCGTGCGGATCGCGCTCGACGGCTTCGGCAGCGGCCACGCGGCCATCACGGCCCTCAGGCGGCTGCCCGTGGACATCCTCAAGCTGGACCGCGGCCTGGTCGAGGGGGTCGTGGAGTCCCCGCGGCTGCACAAGATCACCAGTGGCCTGCTCCGTATCGCCTGCGATCTCGGGCTCCAGTCCGTGGCCGAAGGCGTGGATCTGCCGGAGCAGGTGACCGCGCTGCGCGCCATGGGCTGCACCCACGGCCAGGGCAGCGCGTTCGCGGGCCCGCTGGACGAGTACCGGCTGCGCCGGGCGCTCGGATCCGGCCACTATCCAGTGCCGCGCACACCTGTCGAACCGGCGTTCGCGGGTGGAACCGCCGGGGTGTACGCGGGAGGGGTGTCCGCCGTCATCGGAGGTGGCAGTGCGCTCCGCTCACATAATGAGACGCCCGTCCCACCCACTTGACACGTGGTGTGTGCCGGGGGGAGGGTCAGTGCCATGCGCACCCGAATTCTCGTACTTGGACAGCGCGTCGGCTGAACTGGGACCCACCGGAGGACGATCCGGAATCCCCAGCGACCTACCCGACGCGCTCCCCTCGCTTGCCTTCCGGCACGAGGGGTTTTTTGTTGCACGAGCGCCTTTCGTGCGGCGCCTCGACTCCGCCCAAACCTCGCATAAACCTCAGCATCGAGAAGAGAAGCCGATGACCGAGCAGGCCACCGGGGCCCATCCGCAGCCCCGGCCCCGATCCGGAGGACATCAGTCCGCCCCCGTCGAGCACGTCACGGGTGCGCAGTCCCTCATCCGCTCCCTCGAGGAGGTCGGCGCGGACACGGTATTCGGCATTCCGGGCGGGGCGATCCTGCCCGCGTACGACCCGCTGATGGACTCCACCCGCGTCCGTCACGTCCTGGTCCGGCACGAGCAGGGCGCCGGCCACGCGGCCACCGGCTACGCGCAGGCCACCGGCAAGGTCGGCGTCTGCATGGCCACCTCGGGCCCGGGCGCGACCAACCTGGTCACCCCGATCGCCGACGCGCACATGGACTCGGTGCCGCTCGTGGCGATCACCGGGCAGGTCGCGTCCAAGGCGATCGGCACGGACGCCTTCCAGGAGGCGGACATCGTCGGCATCACCATGCCGATCACCAAGCACAACTTCCTGGTCACCAAGGCCGAGGACATCCCGCGGACCATCGCGGAGGCCTTCCACATCGCCTCCACCGGCCGACCCGGCCCGGTCCTGGTGGACATCGCCAAGGACGCCCTCCAGGCGAAGACCACCTTCTCCTGGCCGCCGGTCACGGACCTGCCCGGCTACCGCCCGGTGACCAAGCCGCACGCCAAGCAGATCCGCGAGGCCGCCAAGCTGATCACCACGGCCAAGCGTCCCGTCCTCTACGTCGGCGGCGGCGTCCTCAAGGCGCGGGCCACCGCCGAGCTGAAGGTCCTCGCCGAACTCACCGGAGCGCCCGTCACCACCACCCTGATGGCGCTCGGCGCGTTCCCCGACAGCCACCCGCTGCACGTGGGAATGCCGGGCATGCACGGTGCGGTCACCGCCGTCACCGCGCTGCAGAAGGCCGACCTGATCGTCGCCCTCGGAGCCCGTTTCGACGACCGCGTCACCGGCAAGCTGGACAGCTTCGCCCCGTACGCCAAGATCGTCCACGCCGACATCGACCCCGCCGAGATCGGCAAGAACCGCGCCGCCGACGTGCCGATCGTCGGCGACGCCCGCGAGGTCATCGCCGACCTGGTCCAGGCGGTGCAGAAGGAGCACAGCGAGGGTCACCGGGGCGACTACACCGCCTGGTGGAGCGACCTGAGCCGCTGGCGCGACACCTACCCGCTCGGCTACGACCAGCCCGAGGACGGCTCGCTGTCCCCGCAGGCCGTCATCGAGCGCGTCGGGCGGCTCGCGCCCGAGGGCACGATCTTCGCGGCGGGCGTCGGCCAGCACCAGATGTGGTCCGCGCACTTCATCCAGTACGAGCAGCCCGCCACCTGGCTGAACTCCGGCGGCGCCGGAACCATGGGCTACGCGGTCCCGGCCGCGATGGGCGCAAAGGCCGGCCGGCCCGACCGCACCGTGTGGGCGATCGACGGCGACGGCTGCTTCCAGATGACCAATCAGGAGCTGACCACCTGCGCCCTGAACAACATCCCGATCAAGGTCGCCGTCATCAACAACGGCGCCCTCGGGATGGTCCGCCAGTGGCAGACCCTGTTCTACAACCAGCGGTACTCCAACACCGTCCTGCACTCCGGTCCGGAGGACGTCAACCCGGAGGCCAGGGGCACCCGCGTCCCCGACTTCGTGAAGCTGTCGGAGGCGATGGGCTGCCACGCGATCCGCTGCGAGCGCCCGGAGGACCTGGACAAGGTCATCGAGGAGGCGAACTCCATCAACGACCGCCCGGTCGTCGTCGACTTCATCGTCCACGAGGACGCGATGGTCTGGCCGATGGTCGCCGCCGGCACCTCCAACGACGAGATCATGGCCGCCCGGGACGTCCGTCCCGACTTCGGCGACAGCGAAGACGACTGAGCCGGAAGAGCGAAGAGGAAGACCAGACATGTCCAAGCACACGCTCTCCGTCCTGGTGGAGAACACGCCCGGCATCCTCGCCCGGATCGCCGCCCTCTTCTCCCGTCGAGGCTTCAACATCGACTCGCTCGCGGTGGGGGTCACCGAACACCCCGACATCTCGCGGATCACCATCGTGGTCAGCGTCGAGGAGTTCCCGCTGGAGCAGGTCACCAAGCAGCTCAACAAGCTCGTCAACGTGCTGAAGATCGTGGAGCTGGAGCCCGGCCAGGCCGTTCAGCGCGAACTCGTCCTGGTGAAGGTCCGCGCCGACAACGAGACCCGCTCCCAGATCGTGGAGATCGTCCAGCTCTTCCGCGCCAAGACCGTGGACGTCTCCCCGGAGGCCGTGACCATCGAGGCCACCGGGTCCAGCGACAAGCTGTCCGCCATGCTCAAGATGCTGGAGCCGTTCGGCATCAAGGAGCTGGTGCAGTCCGGCACGATCGCGATCGGCCGCGGCGCCCGTTCGATCACCGACCGGTCGCTTCGCGCTCTGGACCGATCCGCGTAAGGCTGGGTACGGGCGGCCGGCGCGCACCGTCCGCCCGTATGCCGAGACCCCGAAACTTCCTTCCCCCTCACCGGCATACGGTGGGAGCAGAAACTGCACACCAAGGAGAGAACCCAAAGTGGCCGAGCTGTTCTACGACGCTGACGCCGACCTGTCCATCATCCAGGGCCGCAAGGTCGCGGTCATCGGCTACGGCAGCCAGGGCCACGCCCACGCGCTGTCGCTGCGTGACTCCGGTGTCGACGTCCGTGTCGGTCTGCACGAGGGCTCCAAGTCCAAGGCCAAGGCCGAGGAGCAGGGCCTGCGCGTGGTGACCCCGGCCGAGGCGGCCGCCGAGGCCGACGTCATCATGATCCTCGTCCCGGACCCGATCCAGGGCAAGGTCTACGAGGAGTCCATCGCCCCGCACCTGAAGGACGGCGACGCGCTGTTCTTCGGCCACGGCTTCAACATCCGCTTCGGCTTCATCAAGCCCCCGGCCGGCGTGGACGTCTGCATGGTCGCCCCGAAGGGCCCGGGCCACCTGGTCCGCCGCCAGTACGAGGAGGGCCGCGGCGTTCCCTGCATCGCCGCCGTCGAGCAGGACGCCTCCGGCAACGCCTTCGAGCTGGCCCTGTCCTACGCCAAGGGCATCGGGGGCACCCGGGCCGGCGTCATCAAGACGACCTTCACCGAGGAGACCGAGACCGACCTGTTCGGTGAGCAGGCCGTCCTCTGCGGTGGCACCGCCGCGCTGGTGAAGGCGGGCTTCGAGACCCTGACCGAGGCGGGCTACCAGCCCGAGATCGCCTACTTCGAGTGCCTGCACGAGCTGAAGCTGATCGTGGACCTCATGTACGAGGGCGGCCTGGAGAAGATGCGCTGGTCCATCTCCGAGACCGCCGAGTGGGGCGACTACGTCACCGGCCCGCGCATCATCACCGACGCCACCAAGGCCGAGATGAAGAAGGTCCTCGCCGAGATCCAGGACGGCACCTTCGCCCAGAACTGGATGGACGAGTACCACGGCGGTCTGAAGAAGTACGACGAGTACAAGCAGCAGGACTCCGAGCACCTGCTGGAGACCACCGGCAAGCAGCTCCGCAAGCTGATGAGCTGGGTGAACGAGGAGGCGTAAGCCCCACGTCAGGGGGTCGGGGCACACTGCTCCGGCCCCCTTTGTCCACCCCGTCCAGCCACGGACGGGTGATCCTTCCGCAGAGGCGCAAGACGGCCTCCTGCACGCCACTAGACTGCTGCACAACATACGCGTCAGGCCCACAGCGTCGTGCGTCTTCCGCGGCTAGCCCCCCTCCACCGCCAGCGGCCGTCGGGACGGCCGTCCGCATTGGACTTGTGAGGACTCACGTGAGCTCGAAACCCGTCGTACTCATCGCTGAAGAGCTGTCGCCCGCCACCGTCGACGCGCTTGGCCCGGACTTCGAGATCCGGCACTGCAACGGCGCCGACCGCGCCGAGCTGATCCCCGCCATCGCCGACGTCGACGCGATCCTGATCCGGTCGGCCACCAAGGTCGACGCGGAGGCCGTCGCCGCCGCCAAGCAGCTCAAGGTCGTCGCGCGAGCCGGCGTCGGCCTGGACAACGTCGACGTCTCCGCCTCCACCAAGGCCGGCGTGATGGTCGTCAACGCCCCGACCTCGAACATCGTGACCGCCGCCGAGCTGGCCTGCGGTCTGATCCTCGCCACCGCCCGCAACATTCCGCAGGCCAACTCCGCGCTGAAGAACGGCGAGTGGAAGCGCAGCAAGTACACCGGTGTCGAGCTGGCCGAGAAGACCCTCGGTGTCGTGGGCCTGGGCCGCATCGGCGCCCTCGTCGCCCAGCGCATGTCCGCCTTCGGCATGAAGGTCGTCGCCTACGACCCCTACGTGCAGCCGGCGCGGGCCGCGCAGATGGGCGTCAAGGTGCTGTCCCTGGACGAGCTGCTCGAGGTCTCCGACTTCATCACCGTCCACCTGCCGAAGACCCCCGAGACCCTCGGCCTGATCGGCGACGAGGCGCTGCGCAAGGTCAAGCCCAGCGTCCGCATCGTCAACGCGGCCCGCGGCGGCATCGTCGACGAGGCGGCGCTGTACGCGGCGCTGAAGGAGGGCCGGGTGGCCGGCGCCGGCCTCGACGTGTACGCGAAGGAGCCCTGCACGGACTCCCCGCTGTTCGAGCTGGACCAGGTCGTCTGCACCCCGCACCTCGGCGCGTCCACGGACGAGGCCCAGGAGAAGGCCGGCATCGCCGTCGCCAGGTCGGTGCGCCTGGCGCTCGCCGGCGAGCTGGTGCCGGACGCGGTGAACGTCCAGGGCGGTGTCATCGCCGAGGACGTCAAGCCGGGTCTGCCGCTCGCCGAACGCCTCGGCCGCATCTTCACCGCCCTCGCGGGCGAGGTCGCGGTCCGCCTCGACGTCGAGGTCTACGGCGAGATCACCCAGCACGACGTGAAGGTGCTCGAGCTGTCCGCGCTCAAGGGCGTCTTCGAGGACGTCGTCGACGAGACGGTCTCCTACGTCAACGCCCCGCTGTTCGCGCAGGAGCGCGGTGTCGAGGTGCGCCTGACGACCAGCTCCGAGTCCGCCGAGCACCGCAACGTGGTGACCGTGCGCGGCACGCTCGCGGGCGGCGAGGAGGTGTCGGTCTCCGGCACCCTGGCCGGCCCGAAGCACCTGCAGAAGATCGTCGCGGTCGGCGACTACGACGTCGACCTCGCCCTCGCGGACCACATGGTCGTCCTGCGCTACGAGGACCGTCCGGGTGTCGTCGGCACCGTCGGCCGCATCCTCGGCGAGGCCGGCCTCAACATCGCCGGTATGCAGGTCGCCCGCGCGGCGGCGGGCGGGGAGGCGCTGGCCGTCCTGACCGTCGACGACACGGTGGCCGCCGGTGTGCTGGCCGAGGTCGCGGAGGAGATCGGGGCGACGTCCGCGCGCTCGGTGAACCTGGTCTGACCGGGCCGACGACGCAGAAGCGCCGGACGGGTCCATGACCCGTCCGGCGCTTCTGCGTGTCCAATCGCCGCTCAGGCCGCGGTCTCCATCCCGGCCGTGGCCGCCGGCGTGCGCCGCGTTCCGGTCCCGCGCAGCGTCACCGCCGACGCGACGGCCGCGAGCACCAGCACCGCCGCCCCCGCGATCGCCGCCCCGTGCATCCCGGTGGTGAACGCCTCCCGGGCGGTGGCCGCCAGGGCGTCACCCGTGCGCCCCGGCAGCCGTCCGGCGACCGCGAGCGCACCGCCCAGGGTCTCGTGCGCCTCGGCCGGGGCCGATGCGGGCATCTCGTGGCGGTAGAGCGCCGTGCCGATGGAGCCGAGGGCCGCCATGCCCAGGGCGCCGCCGAACTCCTGGCCGGTCTCCAGCAGTGACGAGGCAGCGCCCGCCTGCTCCACCGGAGCCGTGCCCATCGCCAGGTCCGTCATCTGGGACATCACCATGACGATGCCGGACGCCAGTACGCCGCAGGCGGCGAGGAGGAGCCAGAGCGAGTCCGTGCCGGCCAGGGCCAGCATCCCGTAGCCCGCCGCCGCGACGGCGAAGCCGGCGGTGACCACGTAGGCGCGGTCGACACCCCGCTGGACCAGAGCGGTCGCGGCCGGGGCCGCCATACCGATCGGCACCGACGGCAGCAGCGCCCACAGGGCCGCCTCCATCGCGCTCTTGTCCAGCACCATCTGCAGGTACTGCGTGGTGAAGAAGGCCGAACCCATCATCGCCAGCGCGGAGACGAGGTTCAGGACGACCGCGGGGGCGAAGCCCCGGCCGCGGAAGAGGGCCGGCGAGATCATCGGGGAGGCCGCCGTGCGCTGCCGGTGCACGAACAGCGCCGCGAACAGCAGGCCCACGGTGATCGGGACGACGTAGCGCGGGTGCCAGCCCTCGGACGGGATCTCCTTGAGGCCGTAGACCACGGGGAGCACCGCGGCCATCGACAGCGGCACGCTCAGCAGGTCGAAGCGGCCGGGCTCCGGGTTCTTGGACTCGGGCAGCAGCACCGGGCCGAGGAGCAGCAGCAGTGCCATCGCGGGCAGGTTGACCAGGAAGACCGAGCCCCACCAGAAGTACTGGACCAGGACACCGCTGAGCACCGAGCCGAGCGCGATGCCGCCGGTCATGACGCCCGACCAGATGCCGATCGCCTTCGCCCGCTCCGCGGGGTGGGTGAACATCGTGCGGAGCAGCGCCATGGTCGACGGCATCAGGGTCGCGCCGCCGATGCCGAGGACGGCGCGGGCCGCGATCAGGGTCTCGGCGCTGTTCGCGTAGGCCGCCACCAGGGAGGCGGCGCCGAAAGCCGCGGCGCCGATCAGCAGCAGCCGGCGCCGGCCGATCCGGTCGCCCAGCGAGCCCATCGTCATCAGCAGGCCGGCCAGGACGAAGGCGTAGATGTCGAAGATCCACAGCTGCTGGGTGCCGCTCGGCTCCAGGTCCGCGCTGATCGCCGGGATGGCGAAGTACAGGACGGACACGTCCATCGAGACCAGCAGCAGCGGAAGCATCAGCACGCAGAGCGCGGTCCATTCGCGGCGGCCGGCGCGGCCGCCGGCGGAGTCGTTGCTCGTCGGGTTCGTCATGACGGTGACTGTACGGGCGTCTTAAACGCTTGTCTAGAACAGTTGTATAAGTCATGCGTCTAGGACAGTTGTATGGATCCGGCGCTAGGCTGGCCCGCATGGGACACCGTGAGGATCTGCTGGAAGGCGCCAAGAGCTGCCTGCTGGAAAAGGGCTTCGCGCGCACCACGGCGCGCGACATCGTCAAGGCCTCGGGGACCAACCTGGCCTCGATCGGCTACCACTACGGGTCGAAGGACGCCCTGCTCGCGGAGGCCTACGTCGCCCTCGTGGAACGCATGTCCGGCGCCTTCGACGGTGAGAGCGCCGCGCCGGCCGGCGCGCCCGGATCGCTGGAGCGCTTCCGGTGGGTCTGGTCGAACATCGTCGGCACCATGCGGGAACCGGGCTCGGTGTGGCGGCTCAGCATGGAGGTCATGACCCTCGACATGCCGGAGCTGCGCGACCACCTGGCCGCAGCGCAGCGCGAGGGCGGACGAGGCCTGGTCGCCCTGATGACCGACGCGCCCGAGGAGGAGGTCTCCGACGAGACGGCGGACACCCTCGGCCGGTTCTATCTGACCCTGATGACCGGGCTCATCGCTCAGTGGACCTTCGACCCGAAGACCGCTCCCGACGGGGACGCGCTGACCGAGGGGCTGCGCCTGATCATCGAGGCCGCGAGCGGCTGACCGCTCGGCCCGGCCGCTCGGGCCGGTCTCTCAGCCCGGCCGCTCTCCTCGGCCGCTCGCCCGGGCCGCTCTCCTCGGCCGCTCAGCTCAGCCGCGCCCGCTTCAGCGCCATGTGCAGCAGCAGCCGGTCCTCGCCGTCGTCCAGGTCGAGGCCGGTGAGCTGCTCGACGCGGGAGAGGCGGTAGTAGAGGGTCTGCCGGTGGACGCCCAGCTCGGCGGCCGTGCGGCCGGCCTGCCCCGCGCAGTCGAGGTAGACCTCGGCGGTGCGGGCCAGCTCCCGGTGGGCCGGGGTCAGCAGCGGGCCGACCGCGGGATCGTGGGCGGTCTGCGGCGGCAGCGCCGTCAGCAGCCGGTACGGCCCGACGCGCCCCCACTCGGCGACCGGCCCGAACCGCGGCTCCGCCAGCGCGGCGCGCGCGGCGGCGGACGCCTCCTGCCAGATCTCTCCCAGCTCGGCGAGGCCGATACGGGGCTCCCCGACCCCGGCGGCGGCCGCCGTCCTGGACCGGCGCGCCCCGCGCGCCCCCGCCGGCTCCTTCAGTACCCGTGACGCCGCCGTCAGGGCCGGTGTCGCCACGTCCGCCGAGCGGAGCCGCACCAGCACCGCCAGACTCTGCTCCGTGGCCCCCCACGGGAGCGTGCACAACGCCGTCGCGTGCGGGACCGTACGGACGGACGGCGCGTCGTCCGGGTCGGCCGACGGCCAGGGGGCGACGCACACCAGCGTGTGCGGGCCGTCCGCGCGCGTCCCCAGCGCGGTGCGCAGTTCGGCCACCGCCATGTCCTGCTGCCAGCCGGGTTCCGCGGTCAGCACCGCCCGCAGCTCCCGGCCCAGCCCCGCCCCCGCCCGCTGCTCGTCCGCGAGCAGGGCGCCGATCCGGCCCGTCACCTGCATGGCGGCGCCCAGTTGCGCCTCCGTCGGGCCAGGGTCGTCGTCCAGCAGCCAGACATAGCCGAGGACCACACCCCGATGGCGCACCGGCAGACAGATGCGGCCGCGGTAGACGCCGGCCTCCGGCGTCGGCGGGATCCGCACCGGTCCGGTCGCACGGGTGATGCCGAAGCCCTCGAACCACTCCCGCACGGTCGCGGTGGAACGCCGGGTCAGGATCGAGCGGGTGCGCACCGGGTCCAGGGCCGACGGGTCCAGGTCACCCTCGCTGTCGTAGGCGCCGAAGGCGATCAGCTCGAAGTCCCGGTTCTCCAGGGTCGCCGGAACGCCCAGCAGCTCCGAGATCTCGTCCACCAGCTCCTGATAGTCAGCCTTGTAGTCCGACGTCACCCCCGCATTCTCCCGCATCTCCGCGCCCCTTCATACATCTGTCTGAGATCGCGGTCGCGGATGCGTGACAGCTGTCGATGGCAGACGATCGGAGAAATCCATAGGTTTCACGGTGGTTCTCCGTGCCGTACCCGAATCGTCGGGCTCGGCCCGTCTTCGGTGCTTTTGTAGTGGAGGTGCCCCGTGCTGGGTCCCGTGATTCTCGCCGCGTCGCGCAGCGACCGGATGCGACGCCTGATCTCGGCGGCCCCGGTGACCAAGCAGGTCGTGGACCGCTTCATCCCCGGCGAGACCGTGACCGACGTCGCCCCGATCATCGGGGACCTGGTGGCCAAGGGCCTGGAACTGACGATGGACGTCGTCGGCGAGGACATCACCACCCCCGAGCAGGCCTGCGCCGCCCGGGACGCCTACCTCGAGCTGATCGGCCGGCTCAAGGAGCTGGAGCTGGGCGAGAAGGTCGAGATGTCCGTCAAGCTGTCCATGTTCGGACAGGCACTGGAAGGCGGCCACGAGCTGGCCCTGGCCAACGTCCGTCCGGTCGTCGAGGCCGCCGCCGCCATCGGCACCACCGTCACGCTCGACGCCGAGGACCACACCACCCTGGACTCGATGTTCGCCATCCACGAGGAGCTGCGGAAGGACTTCCCGCAGACCGGCTGCGTCATCCAGGCCTACCTCTTCCGCACCGAGGCCGACGCCCGCCGCCTCGCGGAGGCCGGCAGCCGGGTGCGCCTGGTGAAGGGCGCCTACAAGGAGCCCGCCGAGGTCGCGTACCAGCGGAAGCACGAGATCGACAAGGCGTACGTCCGTATCCTGAGGACGCTGATGGAGGGCGAGGGCTACCCCATGATCGGGTCCCACGACCCGCGCCTGATCTCCATAGCCCAGGAGCTGGCCCACCAGGCCGGCCGCAAGCTGGACGAGTACGAGTTCCAGATGCTGTACGGCATCCGCGGCGACGAGCACCTGCGGCTGGCCGCCGAGGGCCACCGCATGCGCGTCTACACCGCCTACGGCACCGACTGGTACGGCTACTTCATGCGCCGTCTCGCGGAGAAGCCGGCGAACCTGCGCTTCTTCCTGCGCAGCATGGTCAGCAAGGGCTGAGCCCGAACACCCGCTCACGTACAAGGAGTCAAGGATCCTATGGACGCTGTGACCCAGGTCCCCACCCCGGTCAACGAGCCGGTGCACGGCTACGCCCCCGGCTCGCCCGAGCGCTCCCGTCTGGAGGCCAAGCTCAAGGAGCTGGCCGAGAACCCGATCGAGCTGCCGATGACCATCGGCGGCGAGAAGCGCCTCGGCGGCGGTGAGCCCTTCGAGGTCGTCCAGCCGCACAACCACAAGGCCGTCATCGGCACCGGCAGGCACGCCACCCAGCAGGACGCCCAGGACGCCGTCGACGCGGCCCTGGCCGCCGCGCCGGCCTGGCGCGCCATGTCCTTCGACGACCGCGCCGCGATCATCCTGCGCGCCGCCGAGCTGCTGTCCGGCCCCTGGCGCGAGACCATCGCCGCCTCCACGATGCTGGGCCAGTCCAAGACCGCCCAGCAGGCCGAGATCGACAGCCCCTGCGAGCTGGTCGACTTCTGGCGCTTCAACGTCCACTACGCCCGCCAGATCCTCGCCGAGCAGCCCCCGGCGAACTCCCCGGGCGTCTGGAACCGCATGGACCACCGCCCGCTGGAGGGCTTCGTCTACGCGATCACGCCGTTCAACTTCAGCGCGATCGCCGCGAACCTGCCCACCGCCCCCGCGCTCATGGGCAACGTCGTGGTCTGGAAGCCGTCCCCGACGCAGACCCACGCCGCCGTGCTGCTCATGCGGCTCCTGGAGGAGGCGGGCCTGCCCAAGGGCGTCATCAACCTCGTCACCGGTGACGGCATCGAGGTCTCCAAGGTCGCCCTGGAGCACCGGGACCTCGCGGGCATCCACTTCACCGGTTCGACCAAGACCTTCCAGTACCTGTGGAAGACGGTCGGCAACAACATCGAGAAGTACCGCTCCTACCCGCGTCTGGTCGGCGAGACCGGCGGCAAGGACTTCGTGGTCGCCCACCCGAGCGCCGACCGCGCCATCCTGAAGACCGCCCTGACCCGCGGCGCCTTCGAGTACCAGGGCCAGAAGTGCTCGGCCACCTCCCGCGCCTACATCCCGGCTTCCATCTGGAACTCCGGGTTCAAGGAGGAGTTCGCGGCCGAGGTCGACAACCTGACCATGGGTGACGTCACCGACCTGTCGAACTTCATCGGCGCCGTCATCGACGAGCGCTCCTTCGCCAAGAACAAGGCCGCCATCGACCGCGCCGAGGCGGACGCGGCCTGCACGATCGTCGCGGGCGGCAGCTACGACGACTCGGTCGGCTACTTCGTCCGCCCGACCGTCGTCGAGTGCACCGACCCGGAGAACGAGGTCTTCACCACCGAGTACTTCGGCCCCTTCCTCGCCGTGTACGTCTACGAGGACGACCGGTACGACGAGATGCTGACCCAGATGGAGTCGGTCTCCGACTACGCCCTCACCGGTTCGGTCATCTCGGGCGACCGCGCCGCGGCGGCGTACACGATGGAGAAGCTCCGCTTCGCGGCGGGCAACTTCTACATCAACGACAAGTCGACCGGTGCCGTGGTCGGCCAGCAGCCCTTCGGCGGCGGCCGCGCCTCCGGCACCAACGACAAGGCGGGCGCCCCGCAGAACCTGATGCGCTGGACCCTGACCCGCGCCATCAAGGAGACCCTGGTCCCGCCGACCGACTACTCCTACCCGCACATGGGCTGACCTCCGCCCGCCCCGTGAACTCGGGCCGGGAAGCCTGACCCCCGAGCAGGCTTCCCGGCCCGTTGCCAATTTTGGCCCTGTCACAATGCGTTCATGACGGTGACGGCGGACGACGGGGTACGGCTGTGGGCGGAGCGTTCGGGCGGCGCCGGTGACCCGCTGGTGCTGTGCCACGGCGGCCCGGGCCTGTGGGACATGTTCGGCGACCTGGCCGCGCTGCTCGCGGACGTCACCCCGGTGATCCGCTGGGACCAGCGCGGCTGCGGCCGCTCGGAGCGCTGCGACGGCCCCTGGACCGGCGAGCGGTTCGTGGCCGATCTGGACGCCGTACGACGGCACTTCGGCCTGGAGCGGATGGCGCTGCTCGGCCACTCCTGGGGCGCACAGCTGGGCCTGAGCTACGCCCTGGCGCATCCGGACCGGGTGAGCGCGCTGGTGTACGTCTCCGGCACCGGCATCGGCCCGGACGCCGGCTGGCACCCCGGGTACAAGGAGAACTTCCTCGCCCGACTCGCCGACCACCCCGAACGCCTCGCCCGCTGGCGGGAGTTGTCCGGCCTCGCCCGGCGCACGGAGGACGAGGAGCGGGAACGGGCCGTGCTGCACTGGTCCGTGGAGTTCGAGGACCGTGACCGGGCCCTGGAACCGGCCGGGCGCATGGCCGAGCCGTGGTTCGGGATCAACTCCGAGTGCGCCGGCGCCCTCAACGAGGAACGCGGGCGCACCTGGGGCACCCGCGCGCTGCACTCCGCCTGCCGGGCCCTCGGGGTGCCGGTGCTGATCGTCGACGGCGCCGACGACATCCGCCCCCGTACCGCCGTCGACTCCCTCGCCGGGGCGCTGCCGCACGCCCGCCGGGTGACCTTCCCGGGCGCGGGGCACATGCCGTGGGTGGACGACCCCGAGGGCTTCCGCGAACTGCTCAGCCGGTGGGCAGGTGACGGCCGAGGAAGTCCCGCATGAGCGCGGCGATCTCGTCGGCGTGCGTCTCCAGGGCGAAGTGCCCGGTGGGCAGCAGGTGCACCTCGGCCTCCGGCAGGTCCCGCTGGAAGGCGAGCGCGCCGGCCGGCACGAAGATCTCGTCGTGTCCGCCCCAGACCGCGAGCAGCGGGACCCGGGAGGCGCGGAAGTACTCGTGGAAGGCCGGGTAGAGCGCGAGGTTGGCACCGTAGTCGGAGATCAGGTCGAGCTGGATCTCCGACTGTCCGGGGCGGGCCAGCAGCGCCGCGTCGTGTTCGTAGGCGTCCGGGCTGACCAGTGAGGGGTCCGGAACGCCGTGCAGGTACTGCCACTTGATGCCGTCGGGGGAGTAGATCTCCCGCACCGGCGCCTCCGTCTTCGGCGTCCGCTAGGGCCAGCACGGGCGCCCAGGCCTCCTCGCCGAGCCCCTCCTCGTAGGCGTTGCCGTTCTGCGTGACGATCGCGGTCACCCGGTCGGGGTGGGCGAGGGCCAGGCGCAGGCCGATCGGGGCGCCGTAGTCCTGGATGTACAGGGCGTATCGCTCCAGCCCCAGCCGCTGGGTGAACTCGTCCGTCACGGCGGCGAGTTCGGCGAAGGTGTACGAGAACTCCGCCGGACCGGGCGCCGCCGACCGGCCGAAGCCGATGTGGTCGGGGGCGATCACCCGGTACCGGCCGGCGAGCAGCGGGATCAGGTCGCGGAACATGTGCGAGCTGCTCGGGAAGCCGTGCAGGAGCAGCAGCACCGGGGCGTCGGAGGGGCCCGCCTCGCGGTAGTACACCTCGAGGCCGCGGACGGTGGCGGTGCGGTGGTGGACCTGGTGAGTGGACATGGGTGCAGTCCAGCACGCCCGTATCTAACCCGTCAAGAGAGTTTTAGAGGTTAGAAATAGAGGTTGGAAGATCAAGATCCTGGACGAGTCCTTCGATGATTCGGGTGCCCGTCTCCGGCCGGTCCGCCAAGCGGACAAGGCGCAGGTCGTGGCCGTGTGGCGGGATCCGCCGTCTCAGATAGTAGGAAGTCCGAGTAATTGTGCAGACAGGCGCGGCGGGCTCCCTTAGTTTTGTAGGAGTCGAACGTCTCGCTCGATCCAGCGAACGGCGGTCGTGAGCCGGGCCCCGTGCAGGCAATCCCTGCGGCACCGCTCCCCGCCCTCCGGGGCCCCCGCCCGCGCCCATCCGGCAGTGGGGGAGTCCCTCGCAACCCTGCTGCCGTACTCCGGTTTCCCGAAGGAGTCGATTCACCATGGCCGAGACGACCGTCCGCCGCCGAGTCCGCCACGTTTCCCGCTCGACCGAGTCCGAGCGCAAGAACGCCGCCGCCGCCCTCCAGCGCGCCCTCGACCGCCGCGACAACGGCGGCGAGACCGGCCACTGAGCCGGCACCGATCCGGGAGCCGCACCCGCCCGGGCTGCGGCGCGGCCCGCCGCCGCGCCGCACCCCGGAAGAGGCCGACGGCCCACATGTCCGCATCGCGGACAGGGCGTGTCATCCTCTGGGACGGGAGGTAGGGTGCCGACATGTCTCGCAGCCTCAATCTCGCAGTGATCCCCGGTGACGGCATCGGCCAGGAGGTCGTGGCCGAGGGTCTGAAGGTCCTCTCCGCCGTCCTGCCGCAGGATGTGAAGCTGGAGACCGCGGAGTACGACTTCGGCGCCAAGCGCTACCACGCCACCGGTGAGACCCTCACCGACGCCGACCTCGACGCCCTGAAGCGGCACGACGCCATCCTGCTCGGCGCCATCGGCGACCCGTCGGTCCCCTCCGGCGTGCTGGAGCGCGGCTTCCTGCTCAAGCTCCGCTTCGCCTTCGACCACCACGTCAACCTGCGCCCGTCGAAGCTGCTGCCCGGTGTCTCCACCCCGCTGGCCGGCCAGCCGGAGATCGACTTCGTGGTCGTCCGCGAGGGCACCGAGGGCCCCTACACGGGCAACGGCGGCACCATCCGCAAGGGCACCGAGCACGAGGTCGCCACCGAGGTCTCCGTCAACACGGCCTTCGGTGTCGAGCGCGTGGTCCGCGACGCCTTCACCCGCGCCCAGGCCCGCCCGCGCAAGAAGCTCACGCTGGTCCACAAGAACAACGTGCTGACCTTCGCCGGGCACCTGTGGACGAACGTCTTCAACAAGGTGGCCGAGGAGTACCCCGAGGTCACCACCGACTACATCCACGTGGACGCGGCGACCATCTACCTGGTCACCGACCCCGGCCGGTTCGACGTGATCGTCACCGACAACCTCTTCGGCGACATCATCACCGACCTCGCCGCCGCCGTCTCCGGAGGCATCGGCGTGGCCGCCTCCGGCAACATCAACCCCGGCCGCGAGTTCCCGTCCATGTTCGAGCCGGTCCACGGCTCGGCCCCGGACATCGCGGGCCAGGGCAAGGCCGACCCCAGCGCCACGGTGCTCTCCGTCGCGCTGCTGCTGCGCCACCTCGGCCACGACGCCGAGGCCGACCGCATCGACGCCGCGGTCGCCGCCGACCTCACCGAGCGCGTGGGCAAGCCCGCCCGCAGCACCTCCGAGATCGGCGACGCCCTCGCCGTACGCGTAGCCGGCTGACCCGCCGCGCCACGCACAAGCCGTCGGGTCGCACACGCACCCGGCGGCTTCTTTTGTGCCTCGCCGGGTGCCACCATCATCCACTGGGCCGCTTTCACCCCGATTCCGTCCGGCGTGGCCCGCGCGCGATAATCGAACGCGGAGCCGCGACATGAGGGAAAGCTCGGACGTCCTAGCACCGGCCACCGGCCGGTGAGGGGCGCGAACGCGGCCCGGTCACTACTCACCGGTGAAGGACAAGCACTCATGACGACGCCCACGATCGAGCTCAAGCCCTCCGCCCACCCGCTCGCCGCCGCGGAGCGCGAGGCGATCCTGGCCAGCCCCGGATTCGGCCGCCACTTCACCGACCACATGGTGACGATCAAGTGGACCGAGGGGCGCGGCTGGCACGACGGCCAGCTCGTTCCGTACGCGCCGATCCCCCTCGACCCGGCCACCAACGTCCTGCACTACGCGCAGGAGATCTTCGAGGGTCTGAAGGCCTACCGCCAGCCCGACGGCTCGGTCGCCACCTTCCGCCCGGACCAGAACGCCAAGCGCTTCCAGCGTTCCGCGCGCCGTCTCGCCATGCCGGAGCTGCCGGTCGAGACGTTCGTCGAGGCCTGCGACCTCCTGGTCCAGCAGGACAAGGACTGGGTGCCCGCGCACGGCGGCGAGGAGTCGCTCTACCTGCGCCCGTTCATGATCGCCACCGAGGTCGGCCTGGGCGTCAAGCCCGCCAACGAGTACCTGTTCATCGTCATCGCCTCCCCGGCCGGCGCGTACTTCCCGGGCGGGGTCCGGCCGGTGTCGATCTGGGTCTCCGAGGACCGCGTCCGCGCCGTCCCCGGCGGCATGGGCGACGCCAAGACCGGCGGCAACTACGCCGCCTCCCTGCTCGCCCAGGCCGAGGCCGCCGCCAAGGGCTGCGACCAGGTCTGCTACCTCGACGCCGTGGAGCACAAGTGGGTCGAGGAACTGGGCGGCATGAACCTGTACTTCGTGTACGGCGACAAGATCGTCACGCCGACCCTGACCGGCTCCATCCTGGAGGGCGTCACCCGTGACTCCCTGCTCGCCGTCGCCCGCGACCTCGGCTACAAGTCCGAGGAGGGCCGGATCTCGGTCGAGCAGTGGCAGCGCGACTCCGAGAACGGCACCCTCACCGAGGTCTTCGCCTGCGGCACCGCGGCCGTGATCACCCCGGTCGGCACCGTCAAGCGGGCCGGTGCAGAGTGGCAGCAGAGCGGGGGCGAGTCCGGCGAGGTCACCGTCCGCCTGCGCCAGGCCCTCCTCGACATCCAGCGCGGCAAGGCCGAGGACCAGCACGGCTGGATGCACAAGCTGGGCTGACACCCGCCAGGCGTCCTCAGGGGCCGCCCCGGACCTCCGCGTCCGGGGCGGCCCCCGTGCGTTCGGGGTCCTTCACCCGGACGATTCGGCCCCGCTGATTCGAGCGGTGCTCAATGTGACATTGAGCGAGCCACAGCGGCCAATCATCCCCTTGATTCGATGCTGCGTTTAGAGTGATGCTCTAAACGATGGACGACAAGGAGGTGCCGTGTCGTGAGACTGACCCCCACCGAGCGGGACCGGCTGCTGCTCTTCGGGGCCGCCGAACTGGCGCGGGCCCGCCGGGCGCGCGGTCTGAGGCTCAACGTGCCGGAGGCCACCGCGCTGATCGCGGACACGGTCTGCGAGGCGGCCCGCGACGGACGGCGGCTCGCGGAGGCCGTCGAGGCGGCCCGCTCGGTGCTCGGCCCCGAGGACGTGCTGCCGGGCGTCGCCGACGTCGTCAACGAGGTGATGGTCGAGGCCGTCTTCGACGATGGCTCCCGGCTGGCGGTGGTCTCCGACCCCATCGGCGGCGGCCTGGGGGAGCGGGCGCCGGGTGCGCTGCTGCCGGGCCCCGAGCACGCCGATCCCGAGCCGGCCGTCCGGCTCCACGTCACCAACACCGCGTCCGTGCCGGTCTCCGTCACCTCCCACTTCCACTTCTTCGAGGCCAACCCGCGGCTCGACTTCGACCGCGAGCGGTCCTACGGCATGCGGCTCGCCGTGCCGGCGGGTTCCTCGGTGCGGTTCGGGCCGGGACAGAGCGAGGAGGTCGGCCTGGTGCCGATCGGCGGCGAGCGGGTCGCGATCGGCTTCGCGGGCCTGGTCGACGGCCCGCTGGACGCGCCCGGCGCGAAGCGGGAGGCCCTGCGCAGAGCCGCGGCCTGCGGATACCTGGGCGTCACGCACCAGGGCACAGAGGACGGAGGCGAGGAGCGATGAGCCGCTCGAAGGGGCGAGAGGTGAGCAGGTCGGTCCACGTCGACCCGCACGCCTACGCCGCCACCCACGGCCCCCGCGCCGGCGACCGCGTCCGCCTCGGCGACTCCGGGCTGACCGTCCGGATCGAGTCGGACGCCCAGCGGTACGGCGACGAGTTCCTCGCCGGGTTCGGCAAGACCGCCCGCGACGGGCTGCACCTGAAGGCCGCCGCCGTCCGTGACACCTGCGACGTCGTGATCAGCAACGTCGTCGTGATCGACGCGGTCCAGGGCATCCGAAAGGTGTCCATCGGCATCCGCGAGGGGCGCATCCACGCCATCGGCCGGGCCGGCAACCCCGACACCCTGGACGGCGTCGACGTCGTCGTCGGCACCGGCACGTCCATCGTGTCCGGGGAGGGGCTGATCGCCACCGCGGGCGCCGTCGACACCCATGTGCACCTGCTGTCGCCGCGGATCATGGAGGCCTCCCTCGCCTCCGGGGTGACCACGATCATCGGGCAGGAGTTCGGCCCGGTGTGGGGCGTGGGCGTCAACTCGCCCTGGGCGCTGCGGCACGCGTTCGGCGCCTTCGACGCCTGGCCGGTCAACATCGGCTTCCTGGGCCGGGGTTCGTCGTCCCACGAGGCACCGCTCGTCGAGGCACTGGCCGAGGGCGGGGCGAGCGGCTTCAAGGTGCACGAGGACATGGGCGCCCACACGCGCGCGCTCGACACGGCACTGCGGGTGGCCGAGGAGTACGACGTCCAGGTCGCCCTGCACAGCGACGGCCTGAACGAGTGCCTGTCCGTCGAGGACACCCTGCGGGTGCTGGAGGGCCGTACGATCCACGCCTTCCACATCGAGGGCTGCGGCGGCGGCCACGTGCCGAACGTGCTCAAGATGGCCGGAGTCCCGAACGTCATCGGCTCCTCCACCAACCCCACCCTGCCCTTCGGCCGGGACGCGGTCGCCGAGCACTACGGCATGATCGTCTCCGTCCACGACCTGAAGACCGACCTGCCCGGCGACGCCGCCATGGCCCGCGACCGCATCAGGGCCGGCACGATGGGCGCCGAGGACGTCCTGCACGACCTGGGCGCGATCGGCATCACCTCGTCGGACGCGCAGGGCATGGGCCGGGCCGGCGAGACGGTCCGGCGCACCTTCGCCATGGCCGGCAAGATGAAGGCCGAGCTGGGCCCGCTGGACGGCGACGGCGAGGGCGACGACAACGCCCGCGTCCTGCGCTACATCGCCAAGCTGACCATCAACCCGGCCATCGCGCACGGCCTCGGCCACGAGGTCGGCTCGATCGAGACCGGCAAGCTCGCCGACATCGTGCTGTGGCGCCCGGAGTACTTCGGCGCCAAGCCGCAGCTCGTCCTCAAGTCCGGTTTCCCGGCCTACGGCGTGACCGGCGACCCCAACGCGGCCACCGACACCTGCGAACCCCTGGTACTGGGACCGCAGTTCGGCGCGTACGGCGCCACCGCCGCCGACCTCTCGGTCGCCTTCGTCGCCCGCGCCGCAGCCGAGCAGGGGAACGACACGATGCCCACCAGGCGCCGCCGGGTCGCCGTCCGCGGCACCCGCGGCATCGGCCCGGCCGACCTGCGGCTCAACTCCCGCACCGGAGCGGTCGACGTCGACCGGCGCACCGGCCTGGTCACCCTCGACGGCGATCCGCTGCGCTCCGAACCCGCCGAGTCCGTGTCCCTCAACCGGCTCTACTTCCTCTGATCCAAGGACCTGTTCATGACCTACCGCATGCCCCCCGAGTGGGCCCCGCACGAGCGCACCTGGATGGCCTGGCCGGGCCCCAACCCGACCTTCGCCGACGACGGGGAGCTGGCCGCGGCCCGCGCCGCCTGGGCCCGGGTGGCCCGCGCGGTACGCCGCTTCGAGCCGGTGACGATGGTGCACGGCCCCGGCCAGGGCGAGTCGGCGCGCGCACTGCTCGGCCCGGACGTCGAACTGGTGGAGCGCGAGCTCGACGACGCGTGGATGCGCGACATCGGCCCGACCTTCGTGCTCGACGAGCAGGGCCGGACGGCCGCCGTGGACTGGGTGTTCAACGGCTGGGGCGGCCAGGACTGGGCCCGCTGGGAGCACGACTCCAAGATCGCCCGCCAGGTCGCGGACCTGGCCGGGGTGCCGGTGCTGAGCAGTGAACTCGTCAACGAGGGCGGCGCGATCCACGTCGACGGCGAGGGCACGGTGCTGCTCACCGAGACCGTCCAGCTCGGCGCCGGCCGCAACCCCGGGTGGAGCCGCGAGCGGGTCGAGGCGGAGATCCACGCCAGGCTCGGCACCAGCAAGGCGATCTGGCTCCCGCACGGCCTGTCCGGCGACTACGGCAGGTACGGCACCCAGGGCCACGTCGACATCGTCGCGGCCTTCGCCCGGCCCGGGACGGTCCTCGTGCACAGCCAGCGGGACCCCGCCCACCCGGACCGCGCCCGCTCCAGGACGTACCTGGAGATCCTGCGCGGCGAGACCGACGCCCAGGGGCGCCCCCTGGAGGTCGTCGAGGTGCCCGCCCCCACCGTCCTGAAGGACGAGGAGGGTGACTGGGTCGACTACTCCTACATCAACCACTACCTGTGCAACGGCGGCGTCGTGCTCTGCGCCTTCGACGACCCGAACGACGAGGTCGCGGCGGGCGTCTTCCGCCGTCTGTTCCCCGATCGGGAGGTGATGCCGGTGGACGCCCGTACGATCTTCGCCGGCGGGGGAGGCATCCACTGCATCACACAACAGCAGCCGAAGAGCTAGGAGCAGCCGATGGCCGGTGCGCGCAGGAACGCGCCGCCACGCGAGGACGTCCTCGTCGCCGCCATGGACATGATCGCCGAGCGCGGTCTGGAGAAGCTCACCATGGCGGCGCTCGGCCGTGAGGTCGGGATGAGCAGCGGCCATCTGCTGTACTACTTCCGCTCCAAGGACGAGCTGCTGCTGCGCACCCTGGAGTGGAGCGAGGGCCGGCTCGGCGCCGAGCGCGGCCGGCTGCTCACCCGCCCGGGCCCCGCCCGCGAGCGGCTGGAGGCGTACGTCGGCCTGTACGTCCCCGACGGCCACCGCGACCCGCACTGGACCCTGTGGCTGGAGGTCTGGAACCGCTCGCAGAACGCCGCCGAGGACGCCCGGGAGCGGCAGGCCGCCATCGAGGGCGCCTGGCACCGCGATCTGGTCGCCCTGATCGCCGAGGGCGTCTCGCGTGGCGAGTTCCGGCCGGTCGACGCGGACCGCTTCGCCACCCGGCTGCGCGCCCTGCTGGACGGCTTCTCCATCCATGTCGCCATCGGCCTGCGCGGCACGGACCGCGAGCAGGTGATCTCCCACGTTCGGGAGTTCCTCGCCGAAGCACTGCACGTACCGCGGCCGACGGACGCCTGACGTCACGGAGCGGGACCGGGGCCGGGGCCGTGCCCGTCCACCATGGCGACCGGATACTGAGACGGGCGGCCGGCCGGGGCCGGGACTGTGCGAAACTTCCTCCGTGCCCTCGTTCGCCATGATTATCGGCAGCAGGCGCGCCGGTCCGCAGTGACCATCTCGTACTACCAGGTGCGGGTGGCCATCGTCGTCTCAGACCCGCGCGCAGACCTCTCGCACCCGCGAGGGGTCTTTTCGTTTTCCGGCTCACCCACGGCCGGGAGGCGCGGCGCGAGGAGTATCGCAGGGGCGGTGGAGCCGGACATTCCGGTAAGACCGAAGATTCACAATCAGGAGCCTTGAACTCATGACCGAGACGGTAACCAGCGAGCTCGACGACTCGTTCCACGTCTTCGACACCACGCTGCGCGACGGCGCGCAGCGCGAGGGCATCAATCTCACGGTCGCGGACAAGCTCGCCATCGCACGGCACCTGGACGACTTCGGCGTCGGCTTCATCGAGGGCGGCTGGCCCGGCGCCAACCCGCGGGACACCGAGTTCTTCGCGCGGGCGCAAGCGGAGATCGACTTCCGGCACGCCGAGCTGGTCGCCTTCGGCGCCACCCGCCGCGCCGGATCCAAGGCGGCCGACGACCCCCAGGTCAAGGCCCTGCTCGACTCCGGCGCCCCGGTGATCACGCTGGTCGCCAAGTCGCACGACCGGCACGTCGAGCTGGCGCTGCGCACCACGCTGGACGAGAACCTGGAAATGGTCCGCGACACCGTGTCGTACCTGTGCGAACAGGGCCGCCGGGTCTTCGTGGACTGCGAGCACTTCTTCGACGGCTACCGCGCCAACCCCGAGTACGCCAAGGCGGTCGTGCGCACGGCCGCCCGGGCCGGCGCCGACGTCGTCATCCTCTGCGACACCAACGGCGGCATGCTGCCCGCCCAGGTCCACGCGGTCCTCTCCACGGTCCTCGCCGACACCGGTGCCCGGCTCGGCATCCACGCCCAGGACGACACCGGCTGCGCGGTCGCCAACACCCTGGCCGCCGTGGACGCCGGCGCCACCCACGTGCAGTGCACGGCCAACGGCTACGGCGAGCGCGTCGGCAACGCCAACCTGTTCCCGGTGGTCGCGGCCCTGGAGCTGAAGTACGGCAAGAAGGTGCTGCCGGAGGGCCGGCTGCGCGAGACCACCCGGATCTCGCACGCCATCGCCGAGGTCGTCAACCTCACGCCCTCCACGCACCAGCCGTACGTCGGGGTCTCCGCCTTCGCCCACAAGGCCGGGCTGCACGCCTCCGCGATCAAGGTCGACCCCGACCTGTACCAGCACATCGACCCCGAGCTGGTCGGCAACACCATGCGCATGCTCGTCTCCGACATGGCGGGCCGGGCCTCCATCGAGCTGAAGGGCAAGGAGCTCGGCATCGACCTCGGCGGCGACCGGGAACTGGTCGGCCGGGTGGTCGAGCGGGTCAAGGAGCGCGAGCTCGAGGGCTACACCTACGAGGCCGCCGACGCCTCCTTCGAGCTGCTGCTCCGGGCCGAGGTCGAGGGCAGGCCGCTGAGGTACTTCGAGGTCGAGTCCTGGCGGGCCATCGTCGAGGACCGCCCCGACGGCACCCACGCCAACGAGGCCACCGTCAAGCTGTGGGCCAAGAGCGAGCGGATCGTCGCCACCGCGGAGGGCAACGGCCCGGTCAACGCCCTGGACCGGGCCCTGCGGGTGGCGCTGGAGAAGATCTACCCGCAGCTCGCCAAGCTGGAACTGGTGGACTACAAGGTCCGCATCCTGGAAGGCGTGCACGGCACCTCCTCCACCACCCGGGTCCTGATCTCCACCTCCGACGGTGGCGCCGAGTGGTCCACGGTCGGCGTGGCGGAGAACGTCATCGCCGCGTCCTGGCAGGCCCTGGAGGACGCCTACACCTACGGGCTGCTGCGGGCGGGCGTGGAACCGGCCGAGTAGGCACAGTGGGGGCATGAGCGAAACCGACAGCGGCCCCCTGTCCGGCGCCCGCGTGGCGACCCGGCTGCCCGCCGCGGACCTCGACCGGGCCAGGCGCTTCTACGCCGAGAAACTCGGACTGCGGCCCGTCGACGAACGTCCCGGCGGGCTGCTGTACCGGTGCGGCGGAACGGACTTCGTGCTGTTCCGCTCCACCGGGTCCTCGCCCGGAACCTTCACCCAGATGGGCTTCGAGACCGATGACGACCTCGAATCGGTCGTGGCGGAGCTGAGGCGGCGCGGGGTGGTCTTCGAGGAGGTCGACGCGCCCGGGTTCCGCACCCGGGACGGCATCGCCGAGGTCGAGGGCAACTACCCGAGCAAGGGCGCCCGCGGGGAGCGCGGCGCCTGGTTCCGGGACAGCGAGGGCAACCTGCTGGGGATCGGGCAGCCGGTGCGCTGAGTCAGGGCGCCCGCCAGATGTTGTCGAAGGCCGCGTTCTCGATCTCCCGGCGCTGCCGCACGGCGGTCAGCTCGGTCACCGCGTCGCCGACCGCGGCCAGTACGGTCACGACCGGCTCGTCGGTGAACTCCTCTCCGGCCCCCTCCCCGTCCCCGATGCCCAGGGCGGCCGCGAGGGTGACGAGGACCGGCTCGCGGCCCTCCCAGCGGTCGGTGGCCTGCCGCCGGGCCGCGGTGTCGGCGGCCGCGGCGGTCCGCGGCCGGCGCGGGAACCAGGGCCTGCGCTCGCCGGTCAGCTGCCCCTCGGTGTCCAGGACGTCGAAATAGGCCGAGGCCAGCCCCTCGCCCCGGCGCCACAGCCAGTCCTCGGCCGTCTCGTACGGCTCCTGCCGGACCAGCGCCGAGCCCGCCTCGTCCAGCATCCGGTCGTCCAGGGCCAGCTGCGGCCCCGGCACCACGCGCTCGCCCTCCAGGGTCACGGCCCGGGCGCCGAGGAGGTCGACCAGCTCGGCACCCGCGAGCGCCAGCGACAGGTCGCCCTGCTCCACGGGGCGGTCGCCGGAGACGTCGGTGGCGACGATGAACAGATCCCGTGCTGTGGTCATGTGGCGCACTCCCGGTCCCGGACGGCTTTCCCTACGACCACCATGAAACGTGGGAGGCCGATCCGCGACAAGGCGGCGCCGCTCAGCAGGAATCCGCCGCGATCTTCTCGAAGCCGGCCCGGCTCATCACCCGGCCGTCGGCCCAGACCTGCCCGGGCCTGAGCCGCCCGATCCGCTCGGCGGTGAACTCCACCCTTCCGTTGTACGAGTCGCCGGTCACGTAGTGCCCGAAGCCCAGCTCGTACCGGTGGCGGGGGAGCAGCCGCCGCTCGCCCCGGTGCCGGGCCCGCCAGCTCGCGGGCGGCGTGAACAGGGGGAACTCGGTGTCCCCGTGCAGATCCTCCTTCCGCACGTCCCATCCCGTGGTGACGGGCCCGTCGCCGCCACCGCGCGGCCGCCCGTCCAGGTGGGGCCCCCGATAGGCGTCGTCGCCGCACGGCCGGAACAGCGCGTACGGCACACCGTCCGCCCCGACGCCCACCCCGGCCGGCGGCAGATCGACCGCCGCGCAGCCGCCGAGCAGCAGACACCCGGCGACCACCGCGCCCACGGCACTCCTGCGCATACCCCGCCCCTCACGGGCGGGAGGCGTCCCGCCCTACTGCAGCTTCCACTTCTGGTTGGCGGCTCCCGTGCACGACCAGATCTGGGCCCGGGCCCCGTTCGCCGACGAGTTGTCGGTGACGTCGAGGCACTTGCCGGCCGCCGTGTTCACCACATCACCGGTGCCGGCGTCGTACGACCACCGCTGGGCACCGGTTCCATTGCAGTCGTACAACTGCACCTTCGCCCCGTCGGCGGTCGAGCCCGACGTGACGTCGAGGCACTTGCCGAGCGCCTGGACCGAGCCGTCGGCCGCGACCGTCCACTTCTGCGCCGCGCTGCCGTTGCAGTCGTAGAGCTGCACCGCCGTGCCGTTGGCGCTCGAACCGCCCGCCACGTCGAGGCACTTGCCGGCCGGCCCGACGAACGAGCCGCCGCTCGCGGAGCCGCCGGACTGGGTGCCGGACCAGGTGAATGTGGCCGAGGTCCGGCCGGGCAGCGAATAAGTGGCGTGCTGCCCGCCCCAGTTGACCGTCACCGTCCTCGCCGACGCCGAGTCGTTGTAGGCGATCAGCGCCTTGCTCCCGTCCGGGTTGCGCCACGCCACGTTCGGCACGGCACTCGACGCCGTGGAGGCGATGCGCTGGGCGCCCGGCCGGACGAACTTGGTCAGGTGACCCATGGTGTAGTACTCGACGGTGTAGTCGACGGTCCCGCTCGCCCCGTCGCCGTTGTGCACGGTGACCAGACCGGTGCAGGTGCCGCAACCGCCGTTGTGCGGGCCCATGTTCTGGTCCACCGCGAGGGACCACTTGGTCACCGACTTCGCCCAGTTGCGGGTGTAGCCGATGATGTCGTTCATGTCCTCGCGCTGCTGGTTGGCGATCCAGGTGCCGCCGGAGTGCTCGGTGCCGAACGCGTCCAGGTTCGGGTACTGGTTGTGGACCGAGGTCTGCTTGGCGATGTCACCGCCGTAGCCGTGCCAGGCGATGCCGCCGAAGTTGGGGTGGCTGCGGATCGCCGCGTCGTCGACGCTCTGGGCCGCGTAGGAGTCGTAGACGTCCCAGTTCCAGTCGTGCGCAAGGACCTTGGTCCGCAGGCCGGCGGTCTGGAGCCTGGGCAGCAGCTCGTTCTTGAGGAAGTACTGGATGCCGGAGGCGTTCCAGCTCATCGAGGGATAGCCGGAGCAGCACGTCGGCTCGTTCTGCGGGGTGACGTACGAGACGTCGATGCCCTGGTTCCGGTACGCCTGGAGGTACTTCACGAAGTACGAGGCGTAGGCCCCGTAGTCCTCCGCCTTCAGCCAGCCGCCGTTGAGCGAGCCGCTGTCCTTCATCCAGGCCGGAGCCGTCCACGGCGAGGCCATGACGGTCAGGGAGGGGTTGAGCTGGAGGGCCTGCTTGGTCAGCGGGACGACGTCCGCGAGGTCGTGCGAGATGGAGAAGCCGTTCAGGTTCGGGTCCGTCTGCCCGGCCGGCACGTCGTCGTACGTGTACCCGTACCGCGCCAGGTCCGAGGCGCCCATCGGATTGCGCAGGAACGACAGCCCGATACCGTCCGTCGGCGAGAACAGCTTCCTCATGGCCGTGTCCCGCGCCGCCTGCGAGAGCGCGCCGCTGCCGTTCATCAGCCAGGCCGCGGTGTCCGTGAACGACGCGCCGCCGCCGGTGAAGGTCTGGTACCGGGTGTTCTCGTCGACGGTGATGTTCTCGCCGCTGCCGCCGGCCCCGGACTGGAAGGCGAACGGCGTCTGCGCCTGGAGGCCGCGCACGACATGCCGTCCGCCGGAGTCGTCGGTGGTGGTGAGCCAGGCCGTGACCTGCTCGCCGGCCGCGTGCGCGGTGGGCATGCCGACGGTCGTGAGCCCGGCGGTGGTCAGCAGGCCGGCGAGCAGCAGCCGGGCCGTGCGCAGGGGTCGTCTCATGGAGCGCCGCCCTTCGGGGTGGGGGATGGGGGGCGTGCGAGCCGTGAGTAAATGACGGCTTCGTGGGCGCGTCAAGAGGTTGCGCATTCAGCTTCCGAACGCACAACCGCCGTCATCCGGCCGCCTGTTGGCCCCGCACCACTTCTGACGTGAAGTATTGACGGCGCCCTGTCGACCCAGTTAACTCACGGCGTGATCTAAGTCATGAGTGAATCAAGAGCCGAGGGAAGGTACATGCGAAGAACCGCCCTGCTCGTCTCCGCCGCACTCCTCAGCGGGCTGCTCCCCTGGGCGACCGCGCGAGCCGCCGACGATCCCGCCCCCGTGTCCGTCGACCGCTTCGAGGGGGAGGTCCCCTTCGCCGCCCAGCCCGCCGAGGGCATCTTCACCTGGGGCGGCGACACGGACGACCCGCCCGCACTGCAACTGGCCACCCGCACCGATGCCCCCGAGGGCGCCAAGGTCCTCACCGGCTCCTACGACATCAGCGGCTACGGCGGGTTCACCCACGACTTCGCCGCCGGCGAGCCCGCCCACGACTGGTCCGCCCACCGGGGCATCCGGTTCTGGTGGGACGGCCGGGACAACGGCAGGAAGATCGCCTTCGAGATCAAGGACGGCGGCGCCCACGGCGAGGCCTCCGAACTGTGGACCACGTCCTTCACCGACGACTTCGCCGGCTGGAAACAGATCGAGATCCCCTTCACCGACTTCACCTATCGCACGGACTACCAGCCCGTCGGCGGTATCGACCACGTCCTCGGCCTCGACCGGATGTGGGGTTACGCGGTCACGCTGCCGGCCGGTGCCAAGGGCGACTTCGCCATGGACGGCGTGGAGTTGTACGGCAGGGCCGACCAGTCGCTGCACGCCTCGGTGAGCACCGGCGCGGCCGTGTACCCCGTCGAGGAGGGCGGTACGGCGAAGGTCGGCGTCACCGTGGCCACCACCGGTGCCCGGCCCCTCGACGAACCCGTGACCGTCACGTACACGACGGCGGACGGCACCGCGGGCCCCGGGAGCGACTACACCCCCGTCTCCGGCACCCTCACCTTCCCGGCGGGCACCGCCTCCGGCACCTCGCGGACCGTCCGGGTTCCCACCCTCCGGGACAAGGCCGCCGAGCCCGCCGAGACCGTCCCGCTGAAGCTCACGGTGACCGGCGCCAAGGCACCCGCCGAGACGCCGCAGGTCGTCATCGACGCCCACGGACTGCCCTATCTGAACACCAGGTTGCCCGTGAAGAAGCGGGTGGCGGACCTGCTGGGCCGGATGTCGCTGGCGGAGAAGGCCGGCCAGATGACCCAGGCCGAGCGCGGCGCCCTGACCGACCAGGGGGACATCGCCGGATACGCGCTCGGCTCGCTCCTCTCCGGCGGCGGCTCGACGCCCACGCCCAACACCCCGGACGCCTGGGCGAAGATGATCGACGGCTTCCAGCTACGGGCTCAGGCGACCCGCTTCCAGATCCCGCTGATCTACGGCGTCGACGCGGTCCACGGCCACAACAACCTGGTCGGCGCCACGATCATGCCGCACAACGTCGGCCTCGGCGCCACCCGTGATCCTCAACTGGCCGAGCGCACCGGCGCGGTGACGGCGGCCGAGGTCCGGGCCACCGGCATCCCCTGGGACTTCGCGCCCTGTCTGTGCGTGAGCCGCGACGAACGCTGGGGACGCTCCTACGAGTCCTTCGGCGAGGACCCGGCGCTGGTCGAGTCGATGGAGACCGTCGTCCAGGGCCTCCAGGGCCGGGCCGACGGCAGGGACCTGAGCCGCGGCGACAAGGTGCTCGCCACCGCCAAGCACTTCGTCGGTGACGGCGGCACCGAGTACGGCTCCTCGACCACCGGCACCTACACCGTCGACCAGGGCGTCACCAAGGTCACCCGGCAGCAGCTCGAGGCCGTCCACCTGGCGCCGTTCCAGAGCGCCGTCGACCGGGGCGTCGGCACGGTCATGCCGTCCTACTCCTCGCTCGACATCCTCGGCGACGGCCAGGGCCCGGTGAAGATGCACACCCGCGCCGACATGATCAACGGCGTGCTCAAGGGCCGCATGGGCTTCGACGGGTTCGTCATCAGCGACTGGAACGCCATCGACCAGCTCCCCGGCGACTACGCCTCCCATGTCCGCACCTCGGTCAACGCGGGCCTGGACATGATGATGGTGCCGTACACCTACAAGGGCTTCACCGGCACGCTCGTCGACGAGGTGCGGGCCGGCCGGATCGGTGAGCGGCGGATCGACGACGCCGTCTCCCGCATCCTCACCCAGAAGTTCCGGCTCGGCCTGTTCGAGCACCCGTACGCAGACACCCGGGGCGCCGCCGCCATCGGCTCCCCGGCGCACCGGGCGGTCGCCCGCGAGGCGGCGGCCGAGTCCCAGGTGCTGCTGAAGAACAGCGGCGGGCTGCTGCCCCTGAAGAAGGGCCAGAAGGTCTACGTCGCCGGGTCCAACGCCGACGACATCGGCAACCAGACCGGCGGCTGGACCGTCACCTGGCAGGGCGGCTCCGGGAACACCACCCCGGGTACGACGATTCTCGACGGCATGCGCGGGGCGGGCGGGGACGTCACGTACTCCAAGGACGCCTCCGCGCCGACCGGCGGTTACGACGCGGGTGTGGTCGTCGTCGGCGAGACCCCGTACGCGGAGGGCGTCGGTGACGTCGGCAACGGGCACCGGCTCACCCTCTCGGCCGCCGACCAGGCCGCCGTGGACACGGTGTGCGCGGCCATGAAGTGCGCGGTGCTGATCGTCTCCGGGCGCCCGCAGCTCATCGGTGACCGGCTCGGCCGGATCGACGCGCTGGTCGCCTCCTGGCTGCCGGGCACCGAGGGCGCCGGCGTCGCCGACGTCCTCTACGGCAGGCGGCCCTTCACCGGGCAGCTTCCGGTCACCTGGCCCCGCTCGGAGTCCCAGCTCCCGATCAACGTCGGTGACGCGGCGTACGACCCGCAGTTCCCCTACGGCTGGGGCCTGACCACGCTCACCCGTGTCCCGCGGGGCGGCCCGGCCACGCTGCGGGCGCTCGGGATCGCGGCAGCGGCGGCGGAGCGGACGGGCGCCGACCGGGCCGGGCGGGAGCTGGTCACCCGGGCCCGGTTGATCGTCCAGCACGAGCTGGGCGACCGGATGACGGCGGCGGTGGCGAAGCCCTTCGCCGACGCGGACCACCTGCTGCTGACCGGCCGCTACGGGAAGGCGGTGCAGAAGCTCACGGAGGCCTACCGGGCCGCGTGAGTCCCCCGGGCGAGCCGCGTACATGACTGGTTTGGGAGGCTTCGGGTAGTTTCGAAGGATGAAGGCCGTCCCTCGGACCCGAAGCCTCCCGGCGCTGCTGCTGGCCGCGCTGGCGCTGGTGGTCGCGACCACCCTGGCCCCTGGTGCGATGGCGGCCACCAGCGTGTCCGGCATCGCCCAGGCCCTGCGCAAGGGCCCGGTCTACGTCGACCCGGCGGCCTCCGGGCAGGTGTCCAGGGCCGACGCCGACGGGCTCGCCAAGCAGGTCAAGGGCGCCGGCAAACCCCTGTTCATCACGGTCCTGCCCGCCGGGTATCCCACCGCGAACCTCTTCTCCGACCTGCGCACGGCCACCGGCGTCACCGGCCTGTACGCCATCCGGCTCGGCGACCGCTTCGACGCCCGCGCGGACTCCTCGGTGCTGTCCCGCACAGCCGTGCGGAACCTGGTCGCCGGCGTGCAGGGCGAGGACGCCAAGACCCAGCTCGCCGACTTCACCGACCGCGCCCTGGCCAACATGGGCGGCCGCGCACCCGCGAGCTGGGGCGGTCAGGGCGGTGGATCGGGCGCGTCGAGCACGGCGCTGATCACGGTGGGCGTCGTCCTGGTGGCCGGCGGCGCGGGTGCCTACACCCTGGTCCGCCGCAACCGCCGCCGTCACGCCGAGGAGCAGCGGGCCGCGCTGGACCGGCTGCGGGTGGTCGTGGACGAGGACATCACCGCCTTCGGCGAGGAGCTCGACCGGCTGGACTTCCAGCCGGCCGAGCCGGGCGCCGACGACGCGATGCGCGCGGACTACGAACGAGCCCTCGACGCCTACGACAAGGCCAAGCAGTACATGGCCGAGGCACGCGGACCCGAGGACGTCCGGCCCGTCACCGAGGCACTGGAGGACGGCCGCTTTTCCCTCGCCCGACTGGCCGCCCGTCGCGAGGGCCGCCCCCTGCCGGAGCGCCGTCCGCCCTGCTTCTTCGACCCCCGCCACGGTCCCTCCGTCACCGACGCGGCCTGGACCCCGCCCGGCGGCAGCCTCCGTGAGGTCCCGGTCTGCGCCGCGGACGCCACCCGCCTGGCCGACGGCCGCGACCCGGTGATCCGCGAGGTCGACACCGACTACGGCCGCCGCCCCTACTGGGACGCCGGCCCCGCCTACGGCCCCTGGGCCGGCGGCTACTTCGGCGGCGGCATCCTCCCCGGCCTCCTGGTCGGCACCGTGCTGGGCAGCATGATGGCCACCCCGTCCTACGCCTCCGACTACGGCACCGGCTACGGCGACTTCGGCGCCGCCGGCTACCAGGGCGGCGACGTCTCCGGCGCCGACTTCGACCCAGGGGACTTCGGCGGCGGCTTCGGCGACGGCGGCGGCTTCGACGGCGGAGGCGGCGGCGGAGACTTCGGCGGCGGTTTCTGACCCGCCGCGCCGGCCGCCCCGGCGGGCACAAGCGCCGCTCCCGGCCGCGCCGTTGTCGCGGCCGGTGTGATCAAGTAACGTCAGGCGACGTGAACACCGGACCGGCCTCGCGCCACACACGGATCGGCCACCCGGTGGAGGACTGACCGCACGGAGGGTGCCCGGAAGGCACCCCGGCCCCGCACGCGGACCTCCCCGCGCCCGAGCACCACGAGTCCATCTCTTCGTGCCCGAGCGACAGCGAGGTCAGCCACATGCCAGTCACGTTCAACCACACCATCATCGCCGCCAAGGACCGCAACGAGTCGGCCCGGTTCTTCCGGGAGCTGCTGGAACTCCCCGAAGCGCCGTCCTGGGGTCCGTTCGTCAACATCCAGCTCCACGACGGCGTGCTGCTTCAGTTCGCCGAGCCGCCGGTGGAGATCCAGATGCAGCACTACGCGTTCCTGATCGACGACGAACTGTTCGGCCGGGCCTATCGGCGACTGTGCGACCGCGGCGTCGAGCACTGGGCCGATCCGCACATGCGGCGCCCCGGGGAGACCAACACCGAGCACGGCGGCCGCGGGGTGTACTTCAAGGACCCCGCCGGTCACGCGATCGAGCTGATCACCCGCCCCTACCTGTAGACGGCGAAGGCCTGTCCGGGCGCCCGGAACACGGCGCCCGGACAGGCCGGCCGGGCGCCGGTGCGGCGCTGCGGGCTCAGGCGCTCTTGATGGCCGAGATGTCGAAGACCAGCTTGATCTTGTCGGAGACGAGGACGCCACCGGTCTCCAGGGCCGCGTTCCAGGTCAGGCCCCACTCGGAGCGCAGGATCTCGGCCTTGCCCTCGAAACCGACGCGCTCGTTGCCGAAGGGGTCCTTCGCGGCGCCGTTGAACTCCAGGTCGATGGTGAGCGGCTTGGTGACACCGAGGATGGAGAGGTCGCCGGTGATGCGGTAGTCGTCGCCGCCGAGCGCTTCGGCCCGGGTGGAGCGGAAGGTCATCGCCGGGAACTCGTCGGTCTTGAAGAAGTCCGAGGACTTCAGGTGCCCGTCGCGGTCGGCGTTGCCGGTGTCGATGCTGTCCATCCGGACGTCGAGGGTGGCGGTGGACTTGGCGGGCTCGGCGCCGTCCAGGTGCAGTGCGCCGGTGAACTCCTGGAAGCCGCCCTTGACGTTGGTGACCATCGCGTGACGGGCCACGAAACCGATCGTGGTGTGGGCCGGGTCGATCGTGTAGTCGCCGCTCAGCGCGGCCAGATCGGGGCCGGCGGCGGCGGGGGCGGTGGTGGTCTCGGGGGTGCTTTCCTTGCGGCCGAAGATGCCCATGCGGTGCTCCTTGGGGACGGCCGCGGCTCCGTGGGGAAGCCGCGACGGGGTTTCTGTTTAACGTTCAACTAGCCCAACGACTTCGACCGTAGACCTATTCCGTTGAGTTTTCAACATCATCCGCCACGTGTTCTCCGTGAAACGGAGAGTAACCGGGGCACGCCCTCTGGCGAACGCGCGTAGACCTCGGGCACCATCTCCCTGCGCACCCGCACCACCTGCACAGCCGAACCACAGCAGACACGGCCCACCGCAGGAAGGTCTCTCCCCATGAAGGTCCTGAAGGCCCGCTCCGTCCTGACCGCGCTCGCCCTCGTCGTCGCCCCCGGCGTCGCCGTGGTCGGCACCGCCACCGACGCCTTCGCCGTCACCAAGATCAGTCACTCGACCGCCACCGGGATGTTCCGCTCCTCCGGCATCACCTGGTCGTCCTCCGGCAACTGTTCCGACCGGAACAACTCCACCTGCACCTCGTTCGAACAGCTCAACCTCGCCACCGCCCAGGGTGCCCAGACCCTGAAGAAGGCCAGCGGCTGCGCCCTCAACATCACCGGTGGCACCGAGACGGGCCACGCCTCGGGCACCTACTCCCACTGGAACGGCTACAAGCTCGACTACGGCAAGAACACCTGCGTCACCTCGTACATCAAGAACAACTTCAGCTACATCGGCCTGCGTGGCGACGGCGCCCCGCAGTACAAGGCCGGTTCCGGCAACATCTACGCCGACGAGGGCAACCACTGGGACGTCCTGTACTACAACTGCGGCGGCTGCTGAGCCAGGAGGGCGGTGACCGGCCGCATGAGCACGGGACCGAGCCGACGCGCACTGCTGCTGGCCGCCGCCCTCACCGCCGCCACGGCGCCCGTGGCGGCGGGCGCCGACCCCTTCGACACCCTCCGCCGCCGGTGGCTCGACATCGCCCTCGGCACCGGATACGACCCGGCCGCCGAGCCGTACGCCTCCCGCCTCGCCCAACTCGGCGCTGCGGCCCGTGACTTCCACGCCGGCATGACCCCCGCCGCCGGCTCCCTGTGGCCCGGCCACCCCTTCGACCCGCCCGCCGGGATCACCTTCAGCTACGGCCGCCTGTGGACCATGGCCCAGGCGTACGTGCAGCCCGGCACCGGCGCCACCGGCGACGACGCCCTCCTCGCCGGCGTGCTCCGCGGCCTCGACCACCTCTCCGCGACCGTCTACAACCCCGCCACCACGCGCTACGGCAACTGGTGGGAGTGGCAGATCGGCAGCCCCCGGCTGCTGACCGACATCACGGCCGCCCTGTACGAGCACCTCGGCGCGGACCGCGTCGCGGCGGCCTGCGCCGCCGTCGACCACTTCGTCCCGGACGCGATGCTCACCGAGTACTCCGGCACCTCCACCGGAGCCAACCGCGTCGACCTGTGCCGCTCCGTAGCCCTGCGCGGCATCCTCGGCAGGGCAGGTGACCGCCTCGCGCTCGCCCGGGACGCCCTCTCGCCGGTCTTCCCGTACGTGACGGGGGGCGACGGCCTCTACGCCGACGGCTCCTTCGTGCAGCACACCTGGGTCGCCTACTCCGGCACCTACGGCCAGGTCCTGCTGGACGGTCTGGGCCGGCTCTTCGCCCTGCTCGCCGGTTCCCAGTGGGAGATCACCGATCCCGCCCGGCGGAACGTCCTGGACGGCGTCGAGCACGCCTACGCCCCCCTGATCCACGACGGACTCGTGATGGACTGCGTCAACGGCCGTGCCATCAGCCGGGGTTACCTGCGCGACGACGACCAGCACATCATGCGCGGCGACCACTACCACGGCCAGGCGCTGATCGCGGCCGTCGCCCTGCTGGCCGGCGGCGCGAGCGAGGAGGAGCGGCGGCGCTGGTACGGGCGCGTCAAGGGCTGGATCGAACGGGACACCGTGACACCGATCCTGACGGCATCTCAGTTCGGCGTCGCGGACCTGGCCCGGCTGCACGCCGTCGCCGCCTCGCCCGTACCCGCGGCCCCCGAACCCCTCGGTCACCGGCTCTTCCCGGCCATGGACCGCGCCGTCCACCGCGGCCCGCGCTTCACCGCCGCGCTCTCCATGGCCGGCGACCGCATCGCCCACTACGAGTGCGGCAACGGCGAGAACCCGCGAGGCTGGCACACCGGCTCCGGGATGCTCTCCTGGTGGCCGGTGGGGCGCGGCGCCCGGTCCGACCAGTACACGGACTGGTACTGGCCGACCGTCGACTGGTACCGGCTGCCCGGCACCACCGTCGCCACCGGACGCCTCGCCGACCGGGCCGGCGGCGAGTGGGGCGCGCCCAGGCCGGACGTCCGCTGGGTCGGCGGCACCACAGACGGCGAGTACGCGGCCGTCGGCCAGCACCTGAAGGGCCTGGAGTCCACGCTGGAGGCCCGCAAGTCCTGGTTCTTCCTCGCCGACGCGGTCGTCTGCCTGGGCGCCGGGATCAGCTGCGCCGACGGCGTCCCGGTCGAGA
Organism: Streptomyces sp. NPDC005706; assembly: GCF_040631045.1. Classification (NCBI taxonomy): domain Bacteria; kingdom Bacillati; phylum Actinomycetota; class Actinomycetes; order Kitasatosporales; family Streptomycetaceae; genus Streptomyces; species Streptomyces sp. NPDC005706. The sequence continues at coordinate 134,205 of NZ_JBEXYS010000020.1, forward strand.
CGGTCGTCGACAACCGCAACCTCGGCGAGGGCGGCGCCCAGGCCTTCGTGCGCGGTCCCGGCTGGGCCCATCTGGAGGAGCACGGCGGCTGGCTGCTGCCCAGTGGCGGAGCGCTGCGCACCCTCCGTGAGGCCCGCACCGGCGCCTGGTCCGACATCAACACCACCAGCACCGACGAGCGGCGCACCCGCCGCTGGCAGACCCTCTGGCTCGACCACGGCACCGATCCGGCCGGCGCCGCCTACGTCTACGTCCTGATGCCCGGTGCGGGCCGCGGCGAGGTCGCCGCCCGGGCCGCGGACCGCCACTGGCTGCGCGTCCTCGCCAACGACGCCCGCCGCCAGGCCGTCGCCGTGCCCTCGCTCGGGGTGACCGCGGTCAACTTCTGGGAGGCCGGCACGGCCGGCGGCCTGTCCGCGGCCGCGGGCGCGAGCGTGCTCGTCCGCCGCCGGGGCCGGACCGCTACGCTGTGGATCAGCGAGCCGCCCCGCACGGGCGCGCCGCTGGAGATCGTCTGGGACCGCTCGGTGAGCTCGGTCGTCCACGCCGACGACACCGTGCGGGTCCTCGCCGCCGACCGCCGTCTGAGGCTCCGTGTCACTCCAGGGATGGCATGTGCCACCCATCAATGTGAGGTCGCTCTCGGGTGACGGCTTTGTGGCCCCCCTACAACGGAAGCGCCCTCTGAGCAGTCGGAACGCCTGCATGTCGCTGTGGTTCTGTTCAGTGCTACCAGGAAAACGGTCCGGAGACTGTACGGAGTCGACGGCTCGCTTTCCTTGGTGTCCTTCGTAAGGTCACTACATGACCGTTTTGGAAGAGACGACGGGTGAGCCGACCGCGGAGCCGGCGGACGCGCGTGGGCGGGTCGCCGAGCTGCACGAGATCCGTGCCCGGGCCGTGGCCGGCCCCAGCGAGAAGGCGACCGCCGCCCAGCACGCCAAGGGCAAGCTGACGGCACGGGAGCGCATCGAGCTGCTCCTGGACCCGGGATCCTTCCAGGAGGTGGAGCAGCTGCGCCGGCACCGGGCGAGCGGTTTCGGCCTGGAGGCGAAGAAGCCCTACACCGACGGTGTCATCACGGGCTGGGGCACGGTGGAGGGCCGTACGGTCTTCGTCTACGCCCATGACTTCCGGATCTTCGGCGGCGCCCTGGGCGAGGCCCACGCCACGAAGATCCACAAGATCATGGACATGGCCATTGCGGCCGGCGCGCCGCTGGTCTCCCTCAACGACGGCGCGGGCGCCCGCATCCAGGAGGGCGTCTCCGCCCTCGCCGGCTACGGCGGCATCTTCCAGCGCAACACGAAGGCCAGCGGTGTCATCCCGCAGATCTCCGTGATGCTCGGCCCGTGCGCGGGCGGCGCCGCCTACAGCCCGGCGCTGACGGACTTCGTCTTCATGG
>NZ_JBEXYS010000021.1:0-129342 GCF_040631045.1 Streptomyces sp. NPDC005706
AAACGCCCGGTTACATTCCGAACCCGGAAGCTAAGCCTCACAGCGCCGATGGTACTGCAGGGGGGACCCTGTGGGAGAGTAGGACGCCGCCGAACAAATTTTGAAAAGGGTTGGACCCCGAACTTCGGTTCGGGGTCCAACCCTTTTTTGTTCTGCGTAACTTCGAGTTCACGTTCCACCCGCAGCATCGGAGCCATGGGTACTGCTGCAATGCTCAGGGCGGCCGGCGTCGGAGCCGGTGACGAGGTCGTCGTACCGGCCTTCGGGAACGTCGAAGTGGCCGAGGCCGTCACCCAGGCGGGTGCGCTCCCGGTGTTCGCCGACATAGATCCAGCCAGCTACTGCCTCGACGCGTCAGCCGTGGAGGCGGCGACAACTGCACGCACGGCGAGCATAGTTGTCGTGCACCGCTTCGGACGGCGCGCGGACATAGCCCGGTTGCACCAGCTCGGACAGCGGCACGGGCTGCTCGTGCTGGAGCAGGGGGAGTCCGAGGCGCCGTACGACGAGATGGCGCAGCGCAGGGAGCGAGCCGCCTACCTCGACGCCAAGTTGAAAGGCGTGCGGACGCCGGACGGGGGCCCCGGGCACACCTACCAGCAATACGTGGTGCGGGTGCCCGGTAACGGCCGGCCGGACCGCGACGCCTTCGCCCGCGCCCTGCGGGCCAAGGGAATCGACTGCCGCGTCCCCGTGAAGACCCCCGTGCACCGGCTCTCGGAGTTCCGGCGCTGCGTCACGCTGCCGGAGACCGAGCGGGCCGCGGACGAGACGCTCGCCCTGCCGGTGGACGCCTCCCTCACCAAGCGGGAGATGCAGCGGATCGTCTCCGCCTGCAACGCGCTCGGCGGACTGCTTCAGCCCGCCTTCTGAACGTACGCCGAACGAGTTTGGGGACTCGGGCCTGTTCAGGGTATGGTTTTCTTGTTGCCGCGAGGGAAACCTCGAAGGCGACAGGCCCCTATAGCTCAGTCGGTAGAGCGTCTCCATGGTAAGGAGAAGGTCAACGGTTCGATTCCGTTTGGGGGCTCCGACAGAAAGGCCCCGCCCAATTGGGCGGGGCCTTTCTCATGCCTCCTGGTGGGGCTCCGGCACTCGCATCGCGAGGATCGCCATGTCGTCGGACGGGGCATCCGAGGCGAAGCGTTCCACCGCGCGCATGATGCGCGCGGCCACCGCGCCCGCCGTGAGGCCCGTGCACGTGGTGAGGACGTCGGCGAGGCCGTCGTCGCCCAGCATGCGGGTGCCCTCCCGGCGTTCGGTGACCCCGTCCGTGACGCAGAGAAGGACGTCACCGGGGTCAAGGGTGACCGTCTCCTCGTACAGCTCCAGGTCCTCGATGACACCGAGCAGCGGCTGGGGTTCGGCCGACGGGACCACCGTGCCGTCCTGGCGCAGGCGCAGCGGGAGCGGATGGCCGGCGCAGACCACCTTCAGCTCGGCGCTGCCGTCCTCCTGCGGCCGCATCTCGCCGTAGAGCAGCGTGAGGAAGCGGCTGCGGTCGCCCTCGTCGAGGATGGCCGAGTTCAGCCGCTCCAGCACCGCCGGGCCGGAGAGGCCCTCACGCGCCAGCAGGCGCAGCGCGTGCCGGGCCAGGCCGGTGACCGCGGCCGCGTTCGGGCCCGTGCCGCAGACGTCGCCGATGGCGAAGCCGTAGGCACCGTTGCCGATGGGGAAGAGGTCGTAGAAGTCGCCGCCGACCTCGTTGCCCTCGCCGGCCGCGCGGTAGATGACCTCGACCTCGACGCCGTCGATGTGGGGCAGGCCGGGCGGGAGCAGGCTGCGCTGGAGGGACTGGCTGATGGCCGTGCGCTCCGAGTACAGACGGGCGTTGTCCAGGGCGAGCGCGGCCCGGCGGGACAAGTCCTCGGCCAGTTCCAGGATTTCCTGGCGGAAGTGTTCGTCGGTCGGCTTGCCGAGGGTCAGCATGCCGATGACGCGGTTGCGGGCGACCAGGGGCAGGACGACCGTCTCGCCGCCGACCGCGGAGGCCGTGGCGAGCGTCGGGCCGATGGCCGAGGCGGCCTGATGGGTGGGGCCGCCCGCCAGGCCCAGGCTGCGCATGGAACTGCGCAGGGCCGCCTGGTGGGCGACCTCGCCGGGCGCGGACCAGATCCGGGCGCCGGGCGTCGGCACCGGGTCGGGCGCGGGCACCTTCGACAGCAGCGACTTGATGCCGTCGATGAGGTCCTCGTCCTCGTGCAGCACGTACGACAGATAGGGCTCCGAGGCCTGGTCGGCGATCGTGTAGACCGCGCACCAGGTCGCGAGGGTCGGCACCGTCATCTGTGCCATCAGGGCCAGGGTCTGGTCGCGGTCCAGGGTGCCGGCCAGCAGGTCGGAGGCCTCGACCAGGAAGCTCAGGGAGCCGCGGCGCAGCCGCTCCAGCTCGCCCAGCCGAGCCGACTCGACCGCCAGCGCGATGCGGTCGGCGGCGAACTGCAGGCGCAGCGCCTCCTCGTTCGAGTACCGGCCGGGTGCCTCGGCGGCGACACCGAGGGAGCCGGTCAGACGGCCCTCGACCTTCAGCGGGACCGTGACCACGGAGCGCATGCCGGTGCCGGACAGCAGGGGCACGGCTCCGGGGACGGCGGTGAGGTCGTCGTGGACGGCAGGCATGCGTGCGGAGCCGTAGCGACCGGGGCCGGCTTCCACGGGCACGCGGGCGAAACGCTGGCGGGCGGAGGGCAGGCCGGTGGAGGCGCGCACCTCGAGCTCGGTCTCGTCGTCGGTCGCGAGCAGCAGGAACGCGGAGTCGCCGTCGAGCATGTCGCGGGCCCGCTCCACCGTGCGCTGGAGCAGGCCGTCCAGGTCGTCGGGGGCGGGGGAGCCGATGAACACCTCGAACGGGTCGGTGCTCTGCCCGTCGGAAGTGGACGTCTGGTCGGTGGCGGGACCGCGCAGCGGCGTCTGCAGGACGGCGCGCTCGTGATCGCGTACCAGGAGGCACACGGTGGACGGCTCGCCGCCGGTGTCGCGGACCCGCAGGTGGGAGGCGTACACCGGGGCGACCCTGCCGTCGGCGCGGCGGATGCCGTAGCTGCCCTCCCAGCGGGAGAGCTTCAGAGCCTCGGCGATGCCGGTGCCGGTGCCCGGGGTGTGCGGCCAGGCCGCGAGGTCGGTGAGGGGCTTGCCGACGACCTCGTTCGCCGAGTGGCCGAACAGTTCCTCCGCGTCCTCGTTCCAGGCGCTGACGGAGCCCTTCCGGTCGACCTGGAGGACCGCGACGCGGATCCGGCCGTCGGCCAGCGGGAGCAGGTCGGCGGGGAGCGAGGGGCCGGCGGCACGCGTGCCGACCGGGCGTTCGGGCAGGTCGAGCTGGAACCAGACGTTCTTGTGGGTGGGCGTGTAGTCCACACCCCAGCGGGCCGCCAGGGCCGCGCACAGCTGCAGGCCGCGGCCGCCCTCGCGGTCGGGGTTGCCCATCGCGGCGTGGGCGCTCTGCACGGGCAGCTCGCGCTCCGGGTAGCGGTCGGAGACCTCGACGCGGACGCCGTCCTCGGTGCGCAGGCACAGGACCTCCGCGTGCGTACCGGCGTGCACCACCGCGTTGGTCACGAGTTCGCTGGTGAGAACCACCGCGTCGTCGATGATGTCGGCGAAACCCCAGCCCTGGAGGGTGTCGCGGACGAAGGACCGGGCGGTCGCCACCGATCGTCCGACGGGCTCGAAGCTGGCGGCCGCGCGCGCGGTGATCACAAAACTCCTCGGCCTGTTGTCGGCGGACAGGGCTGCGGGGCCGGCCGGCTCGCGCCGCTGCTGCGGCATCAGCTCACCCGTCGGCCGTGGCTCCGGGGGTTGTCCCCCGGGGATCAGTCCGGTGGTCATGTTCTGCGGCCGCCCCTCCGATGCCCGCTCGTTCTGGTGCCACCGCCCAGGCCGGACGGACCGGTGCGGCTGGACAGCCGCATGCAAGGTTACTTACCTTCGCCGTCCGAGCGGATGCCGGTCGCCGTTGTTTAACCCCCCAGGGTGTGTGCGGACGATGTGCGAAGCTGCCGAACTGTTATGGCCTGGTTCGGCCGGGGTGAAACACTGGGCAAGCTTCTGATGAAGGTCCGCTCAGTTTGAGTGTGTTCCGTGCACGGCGGGCAGCAGCCCCTGGTGTGTCCGGAGCTCATCTGGCAGAAATACCGAGCAGTAACGGGTACGCGGAAGCAACCGGTATGCCGGGGAGCGGCACACCGGACCGATGTGACCGAGCACGGCAGTAACGGTCTACCCCTTCGGGAGGGACACAGTGGAGTCTGGCGCAGCGACGCGGGGCACGAAGGCGCGCGCGAAGGGCGGACAGTCCCAGGGCAGGGGCGGCGGCACCACCGTCGTGGACACGGCCGCCCTGAACCGGCTGCAGGCGGCCCTGGTCGCCATGCGGGACGGGAACTTCCGCAAGAGGCTCACGGTGTCCGGGGACGGCGTGATGTCGGAGATCGCCGCGGTCTTCAACGAGGTCGCCGACCGCAACCTGCACCTGACCGGTGAGCTGTCGCGCGTGCGGCGCATGGTGGGGCGTGAGGGAAAGCTCACGGAACGGCTGGAGACAGGGGCCTGCGAGGGCTCGTGGGCGACCGCCGTCGACAACTCCAACGCGCTGGTCGACGATCTGGTGTGGCCCGTCTCGGAGGTCAGCCGGGTCCTCACGGGGGTCGCGGAGGGTGATCTTTCGCCGCGGATGGATCTGCGCACGCAGGCGCCGGACGGCACCGGGCATCCGCTGCGGGGTGAGTTCCTGAAGGTCGGCCGTACGGTCAACAACCTGGTCGACCAGCTGTCGACGTTCACCGACGAGGTCACACGCGTGGCCAGCGAGGTCGGCACCGAGGGCAAGCTCGGCGGCCAGGCCCGGGTGCGCGGGCTCTCGGGTTCGTGGAAGGACCTGACGGACTCCGTCAACACGATGGCGTCCCGGCTGACGGCCCAGGTGCGGGACATCGCCCTGGTGACCACCGCGGTCGCCAAGGGTGATCTGTCGCGGAAGGTCACCGTTCACGTGGCCGGCGAGATGCTGGAGCTGAAGAACACCGTCAACACGATGGTCGACCAGCTCTCCGCGTTCTCCTCGGAGGTGACGAGGGTCGCGCGGGAGGTCGGCACCGACGGCATCCTCGGTGGTCAGGCGCACGTGCCGGGTGTGGACGGCACGTGGAAGGAGCTCACCGATTCGGTGAACCTGATGGCCGGCAACCTGACGGCCCAGGTGCGGGGGATCGCCCAGGTGACCACGGCGGTGGCCAACGGTGATCTGTCGCAGAAGGTGACGGTTCCGGCGCGGGGCGAGGTCGCTCAGCTCGCCGAGACGATCAACCAGATGACCGAGACGCTGCGCATCTTCGCGGACGAGGTCACGCGCGTGGCCAACGAGGTCGGCGCCGAGGGCCGGCTGGGCGGTCAGGCGACGGTGCCGGGTGTCGCCGGCACCTGGAAGGACCTGACGGACTCCGTCAACACGGTGTTCCGGAACCTGACGACGCAGGTGCGTGACATCGCCGCGGTGACGACCGCCGTGGCCAGCGGTGACCTGTCGCAGAAGGTCACGGTTGACGTGGCCGGCGAGATGCTGGAGCTGAAGAACACCGTCAACACGATGGTGGACCAGCTCTCCGCGTTCGGTGCCGAGGTGACGCGGGTCGCGCGGGAGGTCGGTGTCGAGGGTGAGCTGGGCGGTCAGGCGCAGGTGCCGGGCGCTGCCGGTACCTGGAAGGACCTGACGGACTCCGTCAACACGGCGTTCCGGAACCTGACCGGCCAGGTGCGCAACATCGCCCAGGTGACCACGGCGGTGGCCAACGGCGACCTCTCCCAGAAGGTCACCGTGGACGTCTCCGGTGAGATGCTCCAGCTGAAGAACACCGTGAACACGATGGTGGACCAGCTGTCGAGCTTCGCCGACCAGGTGACGCGGATGGCCCGGGACGTGGGGACCGAGGGCCGGCTCGGCGGGCAGGCCCGAGTGGACGGGGTGTCGGGCACCTGGAAGGAGCTCACCGACTCCGTCAACTCGATGGCGTCCAACCTGACCGGTCAGGTGCGCAACATCGCGCAGGTTACGACGGCCGTCGCGCGGGGTGACCTCTCGCAGAAGATCGACGTGGACGCGCGCGGTGAGATCCTCGAGCTGAAGAACACCATCAACACGATGGTCGACCAGCTCTCCGCCTTCGCCGACCAGGTGACCCGGGTCGCCCGGGACGTGGGCACCGAGGGCCGTCTCGGCGGCCAGGCGCAGGTGCCGGGCGTGGCCGGTGTGTGGCGGGACCTGACGGATTCCGTGAACGGCATGGCCGGCAACCTCACCGCCCAGGTGCGCAACATCGCCCAGGTGGCCACGGCGGTGGCCCGCGGTGACCTCTCCCAGAAGATCACCGTGGACGCGCGCGGGGAGATCCTGGAGCTGAAGAACACGCTGAACACGATGGTGGACCAGCTGTCGTCGTTCGCCCAGGAGGTCACGCGCGTGGCCCGTGAGGTGGGCACCGAGGGCATGCTGGGCGGGCAGGCGGAGGTCCAGGGTGTCTCGGGCACCTGGAAGGACCTCACGCAGTCCGTGAACTTCATGGCGAACAACCTGACCATCCAGGTGCGCAACATCGCCGAGGTCACGACCGCCGTCGCCAAGGGCGATCTGTCGAAGAAGATCACCGTCGACGCGAAGGGCGAGATCCTCGAGCTCGTCACGACGGTCAACACGATGGTGGACCAGCTCTCGAGCTTCGCCGAGCAGGTGACCCGGGTGGCCCGTGAGGTGGGCACCGAGGGCATCCTGGGCGGTCAGGCGCACGTACCGGGTGTCACGGGCATCTGGAAGGACCTGAGCAACAACGTCAACCTGATGGCCAACAACCTGACCATGCAGGTGCGGAACATCTCCCAGGTGGCGGCCGCGGTCGCCAACGGTGACCTGACGCGGCAGGTGACCATCGAGGCGAGCGGTGAGGTCGCGCAGCTCGCGGACACCTTCAACACCATGGTGCGGACCCTGAGTTCGTTCGCCGACCAGGTCACCAAGGTGGCCCGTGAGGTGGGTACGGACGGCATCCTGGGCGGCCAGGCACACGTGCCGGGTGTGGCCGGCACCTGGAAGGACCTCACCGAGTCCGTGAACCAGATGGCGTCCAACCTGACCGGTCAGGTGCGCAACATCGCCATGGTCACCACGGCCATCGCCAAGGGTGACCTGACCAAGAAGATCGACATCGACGCCCGTGGCGAGATCCTCGAGCTGAAGACGACGATCAACACGATGGTGGACCAGCTGTCCAGCTTCGCCGAGGAGGTCACCCGGGTCGCCCGCGAGGTGGGTACCGAGGGGCAGCTCGGCGGTCAGGCACGCGTGCGCGACGTCGACGGCACCTGGCGTGACCTGACGGAGTCGGTGAACGAGATGGCCGGGAACCTGACCCGGCAGGTGCGTGCGATCGCGCGCGTGGCGACCGCGGTGACCCGTGGCGACCTGAACCTGAAGATCGACGTCGACGCCTCCGGCGAGATCCAGGAACTGCAGGACTACATCAACAAGATGATCGCCAACCTGCGCGACACCACGATCGCCAACAAGGAGCAGGACTGGCTGAAGGGCAACCTGGCCCGTATCTCCGCGCTGATGCAGGGGCGTCGGGACCTGGCGGACGTGGCCTCCCTGATCATGAGCGAGCTGACGCCGGTGGTCTCCGCGCAGCACGGCGCGTTCTTCGTGACGATGCCGCTCATGGACGGCCAGGACCTCGGCGCCGACGCCGAGGAGCACTACGAGCTGCGGATGCTCGGCTCGTACGGCTACCTGACGGGCTCCATGCCGGCGTCGTTCCGGCCGGGTGAGGGGCTGATCGGCACAGCCGCCGAGGAGAGGCGCACGATCCTGGTGGAGAACGCGCCCAGCGGCTATCTGAAGATCTCCTCGGGGCTCGGCGAGGCCCCGCCGGCGCAGGTGATCGTGCTGCCGGTGCTCTTCGAGGGCAAGGTGCTCGGCGTGATCGAGCTCGCGTCGTTCACGCCGTTCACGCAGATCCAGAAGGACTTCCTCAACCAGATCGCCGAGATGATCGCGACCAGCGTCAACACCATCTCGGTGAACACCAAGACCGAGCTGCTGCTGAAGCAGTCGCAGGAGCTGACCGAGCAACTGCGGGAGCGGTCGGCCGAGTTGGAGAACCGTCAGAAGGCGCTGCAGGCGTCCAACGCCGAACTGGAGGAGAAGGCCGAGCTGCTGGCCCGGCAGAACCGGGACATCGAGGTGAAGAACACCGAGATCGAGGAGGCCCGGCAGGTCCTGGAGGAGCGTGCCGAGCAGCTCGCGGTGTCCATGCGCTACAAGAGCGAGTTCCTCGCCAACATGTCGCACGAGCTGCGTACGCCGCTGAACTCCCTGCTGATTCTGGCCAAGCTGCTCGCCGACAACGCCGAGGGCAACCTCTCCCCGAAGCAGGTCGAGTTCGCCGAGACGATCCACGGCGCCGGTTCCGATCTGCTTCAGCTGATCAACGACATCCTGGACCTGTCGAAGGTCGAGGCGGGCAAGATGGACGTCTCCCCGACGCGCATCGCGCTCGTCCAGCTCGTGGACTACGTGGAGGCGACCTTCCGGCCGCTGACCGCGGAGAAGGGGCTGGACCTGTCGGTGCGGGTCTCCCCGGAGCTGCCGGCCACCCTGCACACCGACGAGCAGCGGCTGCTGCAGGTGCTGCGCAACCTGCTGTCCAACGCGGTGAAGTTCACCGACTCCGGTTCGGTGGAACTGGTGATCCGGCCCGCCGGCACCGATGTGCCCCAGATCATCCGGGAGCAGATGCTGGAGTCCGGTTCGCTGACCGACCCGGACGCCGGCCTGATCGCGTTCTCGGTGACCGACACGGGAATCGGCATCGCGGCCAGCAAGATGCGGGTGATCTTCGAGGCGTTCAAGCAGGCGGACGGTACGACCAGCCGCAAGTACGGCGGCACCGGTCTCGGTCTGTCGATCTCGCGGGAGATCGCACAGCTGCTCGGCGGCGAGATCTACGCACAGAGCGAACCGGGCCGCGGCTCGACGTTCACGCTGTATCTGCCGGTGCATCCGAGCGAGTTGCCGCCGCAGGGCTACCAGCAGTCCGTGCAGGCGCTGGAGGCCGGTGAGCTGCTCGCCTCCGAGGGCCGGCCGGACGCGGATCTGTCGGCGGCGGAGATCGAGACGCCGGCGGAGGTGAAGTCGTACCGGGAGACGCAGAACGGGGCCGCCGCGCTCTTCAGGCGCCGCCGCCGGAGTCTGCCGCCGCCCGAGCACCGGCCGGAGCAGTGGAGCACGGTCGCCGAGCAGGAGAGCGCGTCGCAGCCGGTCCTCGCGGTACGGTTCGGCGGCGAGAAGGTGCTGATCGTCGACGACGACATCCGCAACGTGTTCGCGCTCACCAGCGTGCTGGAGCAGCACGGGCTGTCGGTGCTGTACGCGGAGAACGGCCGTGAGGGCATCGAGGTGCTGGAGCAGCACGACGACGTGGCGGTGGTGCTGATGGACATCATGATGCCGGAGATGGACGGGTACGCGACGACCACGGCGATCCGCAGGATGCCGCAGTTCGCCGGGCTGCCGATCATCGCGCTGACCGCGAAGGCGATGAAGGGCGACCGGGAGAAGGCGATCGAGTCGGGTGCCTCCGATTACGTGACCAAGCCGGTCGATCCGGACCATCTGCTGGCGGTCATGCGGCAGTGGATGGGTGAGCGGTGACGGGCTCGCGGGAGCGGATGTGAACGCGGCGGGAACCTTCGGCGTGCACGCGGAGTTGTCGGAGTGCGGGGTGCCGGGCCGTGCGCCGGGACGTGTGGGAATCCTGGATTCCGGGAACCTTCGGGTCACTCACGGCGTTTCGCTTATGTGCACAGTGACATCGCGGTGACAGGGTGTGGCGACGGGCAGGGTGCGGCTACGATGACCGGCACAAGGACGGGCGGCGAAAGGGAGTCGTCCCCTGGGGCGGCGCCCGGTGTACCGCCGGGGCGAGGAGGGCGGGCCATGGTGCAGAAGGCCAAGATCCTCCTGGTCGATGACCGGCCGGAGAATCTGCTGGCGCTGGAGGCGATCCTCTCTGCGCTCGATCAGACGCTGGTGCGGGCATCGTCCGGGGAGGAAGCGCTCAAGGCACTGCTCACGGACGATTTCGCGGTCATTCTGCTGGACGTCCAGATGCCGGGCATGGATGGGTTCGAGACCGCCGCGCACATCAAGCGGAGGGAGCGGACCCGGGACATCCCGATCATCTTCCTCACCGCGATCAACCACGGCCCGCATCACACCTTCCGGGGTTACGCGGCCGGCGCGGTGGACTACATCTCCAAGCCGTTCGACCCGTGGGTGCTGCGGGCGAAGGTCTCCGTGTTCGTCGAGCTGTACATGAAGAACTGCCAGCTCCGGGAGCAGGCGGCGCTGCTGCGGCTGCAGTTGGAGGGCGGCGGCAAGGGCGCGGTCGGCGGCAAGGAGTCCGCGGGGCTGCTCGCCGAACTGTCCGCGCGTCTGGCGGCCGTCGAGGAGCAGGCCGAGGCGCTGTCGAAGCAGTTGGACGACGAGTCCGCGGACGCCGCCGCGGTGGCCACGGCCGCTCATCTGGAGCGGAAACTGACGGGCTTGCGACGGGCGCTCGATGCCCTGGAGCCGGGTGCGGGCGCCGGCAGCCAGTCGGTGCCGACGCAGAACTGACGTCCGTCGGGAAGGCAGTTGCCCATGAGTGCGCGTCACTTCCGCGCCTCGGCAAGGGCGACACGAACGGGTGAAGCAGTGGGCACACGTGTCCGCTGTCGTCTCCCCCGGTAATCTCACACCTATGGCCTCACGTCCCTCCGCAGCCAAGAAGCCGCCCGCCAAGAAGGCGGCCGCTCCCGCGAAGGCTGCGGCGAGGAACGCCGCCGCGAAGAAGGTCCCGGCGAAGAAGGCGCCCGCCAAGCGGGCGCCGGCGAAGAAGGCCGCGCCGCCCAGGCCGGCTCCGAGCCCCACGGGGGGCGTGTACCGACTCGTGCGCGCCCTCTGGCTCGGCCTCGCGCACGCCGTCGGCGCCGTCTTCCGCGGCATAGGGCAGGGTGCGAAGAACCTCGACCCCGCCCACCGCAAGGACGGCGTCGCGCTGCTGCTCTTCGGCCTCGCGCTGATCGTCGCCGCCGGTACCTGGGCCGACCTGCGCGGCCCGGTCGGCGACCTGGTGGAGATCCTGGTCACCGGCGCCTTCGGGCGGCTCGATCTGCTGGTGCCGATCCTGCTCGCGGTGATCGCGGTCCGCTTCATGCGGCACCCGGAGCAGCCGGAGGCCAACGGCCGGATCGTGATCGGCCTGTCCGCCCTCGTCATCGGCGTCCTCGGGCAGGTGCACATCGCCTGCGGGGCGCCCGCCCGCAGCTCCGGCATGCAGGCCATAAGGGACGCCGGCGGGCTCATCGGCTGGGCGGCGGCGACCCCGTTGACGTACACCATGAGCGAGGTGCTCGCCGTACCGCTGCTGGTGCTGCTGACGGTCTTCGGGCTGCTCGTGGTGACCGCCACGCCGGTCAACGCCATCCCACAGCGCCTGCGCGCGCTCGGCGTGCGCCTCGGCCTGCTCTCCGACCCGCAGGAGTTCGAGGCCGCCGGGGACGACGAGCGGTACGACGAACAGTGGCGCGAGGCGCTGCCCGCGCGCCCCCGCGGGCGCCGGAGCGCCCCCCAGGCGTACGACCCCGAGGGAGCCGAGGAGGACGCGCTCTCACAGCGCCGCGGCCGCCCGAGGCGCTCCGCGGTGCCGCAACCCGATCCGCGGCGCCGGATGGACGCGGTGGACGTCGCGTCGGCCGCCGCGGCCGCGCTCGACGGCGCCGTCCTGCACGGCATGCCGCCGTCCCCGGTCGTCGCCGACCTCACCCAGGGCGTGAGCGTGGGCGAGCGCGAGGACACCACCCCGGTGCCCACGCCTGATCCGGCGCCGGCCCCGACGCCGGTCCCGGCCGCCCGCCCCAAGCAGGACAGGCTGTCCACCGGCGGCGTCCCCGACCTGACCAAGAAGGCCCCCGACGAGCCCCGTGACCTGCCCGCGCGCGCGGAGCAGCTCCAGCTCTCCGGTGACGTCACCTACGCGCTGCCGTCGCTGGACCTGCTCACCCGGGGCGGCCCCGGCAAGGCCCGGAGCGCGGCCAACGACGCGGTCGTCGCCTCGCTCACCCAGGTCTTCACCGAGTTCAAGGTCGACGCGGCCGTCACCGGCTTCACCCGCGGTCCGACGGTCACCCGCTACGAGGTCGAGCTCGGCCCCGCCGTGAAGGTCGAGCGGATCACCGCGCTGACGAAGAACATCGCGTACGCCGTCGCCAGCCCCGACGTGCGGATCATCAGCCCCATCCCCGGCAAGTCGGCGGTCGGCATCGAGATCCCGAACACCGACCGGGAGATGGTCAACCTCGGTGACGTGCTGCGCCTCGCCGAGTCCGCCGAGGACGACGACCCGATGCTGGTCGCCTTCGGCAAGGACGTCGAGGGCGGGTACGTGATGCACTCGCTGGCGAAGATGCCGCACATGCTGGTCGCGGGCGCCACCGGCTCCGGCAAGTCGTCCTGCATCAACTGCCTGATCACCTCGATCATGATGCGGGCGACCCCGGAGGACGTCCGGATGATCCTCGTCGACCCCAAGCGCGTGGAACTGACCGCCTACGAGGGCATCCCGCACCTGATCACGCCGATCATCACCAACCCCAAGCGGGCCGCCGAGGCCCTGCAGTGGGTGGTGCGCGAGATGGACCTGCGCTACGACGACCTCGCCGCCTACGGCTACCGGCACATCGACGACTTCAACCGCGCCGTCCGCGAGGGCAAGGCCAAGCCGCCGGAGGGCAGCGAGCGCGAGCTCCAGCCGTACCCGTATCTGCTGGTGATCGTGGACGAGCTGGCCGACCTGATGATGGTCGCCCCGCGGGACGTCGAGGACGCCATCGTGCGCATCACGCAGCTCGCGCGCGCGGCCGGCATCCACCTGGTGCTCGCCACCCAGCGCCCGTCGGTCGACGTGGTCACCGGCCTGATCAAGGCGAACGTGCCCTCCCGGCTGGCGTTCGCCACCTCCTCGCTCGCCGACTCCCGGGTCATCCTCGACCAGCCGGGAGCCGAGAAGCTGATCGGCAAGGGCGACGGCCTCTTCCTGCCGATGGGCGCGAACAAGCCCACGCGTATGCAGGGCGCGTTCGTGACCGAGGCCGAGGTCGCGCTCGTCGTGCAGCACTGCAAGGACCAGATGGCGCCCGTCTTCCGCGACGACGTCACCGTGGGCACCAAGCAGAAGAAGGAGATCGACGAGGACATCGGCGACGACCTCGACCTGCTGTGCCAGGCGGCCGAGCTGGTCGTCTCCACCCAGTTCGGGTCGACTTCCATGCTGCAGCGCAAGCTCCGGGTCGGCTTCGCCAAGGCGGGACGGCTCATGGACCTGATGGAGTCCCGCAACATCGTGGGACCGAGCGAGGGTTCGAAGGCGCGTGACGTTCTCGTGAAACCCGACGAGCTGGACGGCGTACTCGCGGTGATACGTGGGGAGACGGACGGATAGGGCAGCGGGCCGCCCGGCGTGTCGGGGTTACGCCGGGTGGCGGCAGCGCCGTGATCCACCCGTTAGGGAGCGGCGGGCAACCGTTTCCCCTCGCTGTACGTCAAGTTGAGCGAAAGGACCGGTACGGATCCCGTCCTGGGGTATGTGTCTGTCCCACCATCGGGTTGTCGGGCCATACCGATGGCGTACAAACACCCCCCGCCCGGTCGCTCCACCCTTTCGTACCCGCCTAGACTGAACCTCCAGCACAGGTGGCTCACACGCTCGAAAGGCGCCCCCGTGTCCATCGGCAACTCCCCTGAAGACGAGCGTCCGTTCCACGACGTGTCCGAGGAAGCCCGTCCCTCCGTCGGCCACGCCCTGCGGCAGGCCCGCATCGCGGCCGGGCTCACGGTCGACGACGTCAGCAGTGCCACTCGTGTCCGTATCGCCATCGTGCACGCCATCGAGGCGGACGACTTCGCCCCCTGCGGCGGTGACGTGTACGCGCGCGGGCACATCCGCACGCTGGCCAGGGCCGTGCGTCTCGACCCCGCCCCGTTGATCGCGCAGTACGACGCCGAGCACGGCGGGCGGCCCGCGCCCACCCCGGCCGCGCCGATGTTCGAGGCGGAACGCATCCGTCCCGAGCGCCGGGGACCCAACTGGACGGCGGCCATGGTCGCCGCGATCGTCGCCGTCGTCGGTTTCGTCGGGTTCACCGCGTTCAAGGGCGGCGACAGCGGCAACGACGCCAAGTCGCAGGTGGCCGAGGGGGCCTCGCCCGAGCCCGGCAAGTCGTCCTCGCCCACCCCCAAGAAGGACAAGCCCGCCGCGCCGTCGTCCGAGCCGTCCGACAGTGCCATCGCCGCCGCACCGCAGGACAAGGTCACCGTCCAGGTCAGCGCGCCGAACGGGCGCAGCTGGATCTCCGCCAAGGACCACAACGGCCGGATGCTCTTCGACGGGCTGCTGAAGAAGGGCGAGTCCAAGACCTTCCAGGACAGCTCCAAGATCAACCTGATCCTCGGTGACGCCGGCGCGATCGAGCTGTACGTCAACGGCAAGAAGATCGAGGACGACTTCCGGCCGGGCGCCGTGGAGCGTCTCACGTACACGAAGGGCGACCCCGAGGCCGGATAAACGCAGACGGGGCGCGGATGTGACGGGGTTGGCCAAGATCGGCCAACCCCGTCGACGTGGGGTGTCAGCCAGACAAAGTAGTCTTGAGCCCATGCCTGAACGCCGTACCGTCGCACTTGTCACTCTTGGCTGCGCCCGTAACGAGGTGGACTCGGAGGAGCTCGCAGGCCGTTTGGAGGCGGACGGCTGGCAGCTCGTCGAGGACGCCGCGGACGCCGATGTCGCCGTGGTCAACACCTGTGGCTTCGTCGAGGCCGCCAAGAAGGACTCCGTGGATGCCCTTCTGGAGGCCAACGACCTCAAGGACCATGGCAGAACCCAGGCCGTGGTGGCGGTGGGCTGCATGGCCGAGCGGTACGGCAACGAACTGGCCGCGGCGCTCCCCGAGGCCGACGGCGTGCTCGGCTTCGACGACTACGCCGACATCTCCGACCGCCTGCAGACCATCCTCTCCGGCGGCATCCACGCCGCGCACACCCCGCGCGACCGCCGCAAGCTGCTGCCGATCAGCCCCGCCGAGCGGCAGGACTCCGCCGCCGCCGTGGCGCTGCCCGGCCACGGCCCGGCCGACCTCCCGGAGGGCGTCTCGCCCGCATCCGGCCCGCGCGCGCCCCTGCGCCGCCGCCTGGACGGCTCGCCGGTCGCCTCGGTCAAGCTGGCCTCCGGCTGTGACCGGCGCTGCTCCTTCTGCGCCATCCCCTCCTTCCGCGGCTCCTTCATCTCCCGCCGTCCCAGCGACGTGCTGAACGAGACCCGGTGGCTGGCCGAGCAGGGGGTGAAGGAGATCATGCTGGTCTCCGAGAACAACACCTCCTACGGCAAGGACCTGGGCGACATCCGCCTGCTGGAGTCCCTCCTGCCCGAGCTGGCGGAGGTCGACGGCCTCGAGCGGGTGCGCGTGAGCTACCTGCAGCCGGCCGAGATGCGCCCGGGCCTGATCGACGTCCTGACCTCCACCCCGAAGGTCGTCCCCTACTTCGACCTGTCCTTCCAGCACTCCGCGCCCGGCGTCCTGCGCGCCATGCGCCGCTTCGGCGACACCGACCGCTTCCTGGAGCTGCTGGACACCATCCGCGGCAAGGCACCGCAGGCCGGCGTGCGCTCCAACTTCATCGTCGGCTTCCCCGGCGAGGGCGAGGCCGACCTGGCCGAACTGGAGCGCTTCCTCAACGGCGCCCGGCTGGACGCCATCGGTGTCTTCGGCTACTCCGACGAGGAGGGCACGGAGGCGGCCACGTACGAGAACAAGCTGGACGAGGACGTCGTCGCCGAGCGCCTCGCCCGTGTCTCCCGGCTCGCCGAGGAACTCGTCTCCCAGCGCGCCGAGGAGCGCCTCGGGGAGACCGTGCACGTCCTCGTGGAATCCGTCGGCGGGGAGGACGGCGTGTACGGCCGGGCCGCGCACCAGGCACCGGAGACGGACGGCCAGGTGCTGCTCACGAGCGGCGAGGGCCTGAGTGTGGGACGTATGGTCGAGGCGAAGGTGGTCGGCACGGAAGGTGTCGACCTGGTCGCCGAGCCGCTGGCGGGCTCGCCGTCGTGCAGTGAGGAGGCGGGCAGATGACCGGAGTCCCGGCATCCGCCGCGGGCGGCTCCACCGGTGCGCAGGGCGCCCGGGGTTCGGCCGCCGCTGCCGACGGCGCTGCTTCCGAGGTCTCCGGCTCCGTTGCCCGTTCTCCCGCTCCGGCCCCCGGCCCGGAGGGCGGTGCGCGTCCCGCGCGCGGCGGGAAGCTGACGGCGGCGGCCGTCAACCAGGCCAGCGTGTGGAACGTCGCCAATCTGCTGACGATGCTCCGGCTGCTCCTCGTGCCCGGCTTCGTGGCGCTGATGCTGGCCGACGGCGGCTACGACCCGGCCTGGCGCTCGCTCGCCTGGGCGGCCTTCGCCGTCGCCATGATCACCGACCTGTTCGACGGGCATCTGGCGCGCACCTACAACCTGGTCACCGACTTCGGGAAGATCGCCGACCCCATCGCCGACAAGGCGATCATGGGTGCGGCGCTCATCTGTCTGTCGGCCCTGGGCGATCTGCCGTGGTGGGTCACCATCGTGATCCTGGGCCGGGAACTCGGCATCACGCTGCTGCGTTTTCTCGTCATTCGCTACGGCGTGATCCCCGCGAGCCGGGGCGGCAAGCTGAAGACGCTCACCCAGGGCGTCGCCGTCGGGATGTACGTCCTGGCACTGACGGGGTGGCTGGCCACCATGAGGTTCTGGGTGATGGCCGTGGCGGTCGTGCTCACCGTCGTCACCGGCCTCGACTACGTGAGGCAGGCCATTGTGCTGCGCCGGCGGGGAATCGCCGAACGCGCGGCGGCGTTGGAGGAGAAGGAAGCGTGAGTTCCCCGGCCACCGCACTGGTGCGACTACTGACCGTGAGGGGCGAGAGCCTCGCCGTCGCGGAGTCGCTGACCGGTGGTCTGGTGGCGGCGGAGATCACCGCGGTCCCCGGGGCGTCCAAGGTCTTCCGCGGTTCTATCACCGCCTACGCCACCGAGCTGAAGCGGGAACTGCTCGGAGTCGACGCCACCCTGCTGGCGGAGCGCGGCGCGGTGGATCCGCAGGTGGCGGCGGAGATGGCCGCCGGGGTACGCAAGGCTCTGGGTGCCGACTGGGGCCTCGCGACGACCGGAGTCGCCGGGCCCGACCCGCAGGACGGCCAGGCCGTCGGAACGGTGTTCGTCGCCGTCGACGGGCCATTTTCCGCCCTTCCGGGTTCTGCCGGTGGCGGAAAAGTGGAGGCGCTGCGGTTGAACGGCGACCGTGCGGAAATTCGTATGGAGAGTGTACGGAGCGTACTCGCACTGCTTCAGAAGGAGCTTGCGGGCGAACAGACCGGGAATGAGCGGGCACAGGATACGGAACGGAACGGGGGGTTTTGATGTTTGCAGCCCTGAGTGAACACGACATCGCTCCCCGCACGGCCGCGGCGCAAGGCGGTACGGTGGGGCGAGAAGGATGCGGCTACGCGGTCCGAGGAGGGAGCCACCGATGATTCTGCTCCGTCGCCTGCTGGGTGACGTGCTGCGTCGGCAGCGCCAACGCCAGGGCCGTACTCTGCGCGAAGTCTCCTCGTCCGCCCGAGTCTCACTCGGCTATCTCTCCGAGGTGGAGCGGGGGCAGAAGGAGGCATCCTCCGAGCTGCTCTCCGCCATCTGCGACGCGCTGGACGTACGGATGTCGGAACTGATGCGGGAAGTGAGCGACGAGCTGGCGCTCGCCGAGCTGGCCCAGTCCGCCACGGCCACCGAGCCCGTACCCGCGCCGGTCCGTCCGATGCTGGGTTCCGTGTCGGTGACCGGTGTGCCACCGGAACGGGTGACCATCAAGGCGCCCGCCGAGGCGGTGGACGTGGTCGCCGCGTGACGTCCGCGAGCACGGCCTGACCACCCGATACGCGTGAAGCCCCGGCCGGGGCCACCCAGGCGACCTGGGAAGCCCGGCCGGGGCTTCTCTTCTGTCCATGTGACCCGGGCCCGTGGCTGCGCCCGTTTGCCGGTACCCGGTACGGCGGTCATCGTGGAGGTGACGTGACCGGCGCCGAACCCACCGGAGGAAGCGGATGTACGTCGTGAAGAGCCCGCTGCCCGACGAGGCACTGAAGACCGTGTCCGAGGCCTTGCAGGGCGCCCTGGTGGACCTGGTCGACCTTTCGCTGGTCGCCAAGCAGATCCACTGGAACGTCGTCGGGCCCCGCTTCAGGTCCATCCACCTCCAGCTCGACGAGGTCGTCGCCTCCGCGCGCACCCACTCCGACACGGTGGCCGAGCGGGCCTCGGCCCTCGGCGTCCCACCGGACGGCCGCGCGTCCACGGTCGCCGCCAGCAGCGGCATCGGAACCACTCCGGCCGGCTGGATCAAGGACGCCGACGCGGTTCGGGCGATGGTCGACGCGCTCGGCGCGGTGATCACGCGGATGCGGGAGCGGGTGGCGGCGACCGGCGAGCCCGACCCGGTCTCCCAGGACATCTTCATCGGGATCACCGCCGACCTGGAGAAGCACCACTGGATGTTCCAGGCGGAGAACGCGTGAGGAGCCGCCCTGCGCCGGTCACTCCGCGGCGGACCGCCTGTCCGGTGTCCTTGCGGCAGTGAGCCCTCGGTGCGCCTCCCGTGCGGGTCGGGCGGTGTTCCGGCGTCCGGCTGGAGGTGGCGGCCATGGTGAGACGGGTGCTGCGCTGGGGAACCGCTCTCGGGCTGGGCGCCGTGTGGTGGTGGGGCGTGCTCCGGATCACCCTCGGGCAGGGCGCGGGTGTGCTCGAAGGAGCCGTCGCCATCGGTGGCTGGGGGCTCAGCGTTCTGCCGGTTCACTGCGTGCCCAGGGGACGGGCGACGGGCGCCGTGGCGGCGGGACGGTGGAAGGCGGCCTGGCGGGCGGGCAGCGTCATCACAGCGGCGCCGGGCCCCTGTTCGGGGGATGTGGATCCGGTCCGGCGCGACGGCATCGACTCGGACATCGCACCGACCGACCTCGGTGACGGGCGTCTTTGACGGAGCGTGGACCGCGCCGCTGACGGAGCGTCGATCAGTTGGACGGCGACCTGCGCGGATAGCGCTCGCGCCAGGCCTGGGCCGTGCCCCGCGCAGGCGCCGGGCCCGTCTGGCAGTGCGGGCACCAGTAGGTGGGGCGTTCCTGATAGCCGTCGCCCTGGTCGGCGACCCGGATCGAAGTACGGCAGCGCAGGCATGGACGCGGGGCGCGGCCGTAGACGAAGAGGTCCTGCCGGTGCAGGCCCGTGGTCTGCCGGACCGGGCGGTCGCGATTGCTCTCCAGCAGCTTCTTGGCGAGTCCGATCAGCCGGGTGGCACGGTCCGCCGGCAGGGCGCCGACCGGCAGCCACGGCGTCGCGCCGACCAGAAAGCAGAGCTCGCACTTGTAGACGTTGCCGATGCCGGCGAGATTGCGCTGGTCGAGCAGGGCCTCGCCGAGAGGGCGGCCGGGGTCGGCGAGCAGGTTGGTGAGGGCGAGGTCGGGGTTCCAGTCCGGGCCGAGCAGGTCGGGGCCGAGGTGGCCGACGGCCTGCTCCTCCTCGCCGGTGCGCAGGAGCTCCAGCACCGGGAGGCGGTAGCCGACGGCCGCGCGGTCGGCGATGCCCAGGATCACCCGGATCTGGTGGGCCGGGCCGCCGCGCCAGCGCTCGCCGGTGCCGTACACCTTCCAGGCGCCCTCCATGCGCAGATGCGTGTGCAGGGTCAGCCCACCCTCGAAGCGCGTGAGCAGGTGTTTGCCTCGCGCGATGGTGCTCAGCACCGCGCGACCGGTGAGATCGACCGTCGCGTACTGCGGTACCCGGAAGTCACTGCGGATCAGCACCTTGCCCGCGAGGGCGTCGTGCAGCCGTTTCGCGGCCTGCCAGACCGTGTCACCTTCGGGCATGCGTCAAGGGTGCCACGGACGGGTGATCCGCGGTGGCGCCGGCGGGCCGTGGTGGTCGCCGTGTTCAGGCGCGCAGGCGCAGACCGCGCGGGGTCGCGATGAAGCCGGCTCCTTCCAGCAGGGCGCCCAGGGGAGAGGTCAGGGCCTGCGCGCCGTTGATCCGCTCGACCGTGACCGTGCCGAGGGAGCCCGCGCGGGCGGCCGAGGCCAGGGCCTGGGCGGCGGTGCGCAGGCGTGGGTCGTCGCCGGCGGCCGTGTCCGGGTCGGCGGGCCAGGCCAGCAAGGTCTTGCCGCCGCGTTCCATGTAGAGCGTCAGCTCGCCCTCCACCAGCACCACGAGCGAACCGGCCTTGCGGCCCGGCTTGTGTCCCGCTCCGGTCGGCGGCTCGGGCCACGGAAGGGCCGCGCCGTAGGCGCTGCCGGGGTCGGCCGCGGCGAGGACCGCGGCACGCGGGTCGGGGGAGGAGGACCGGCCGCGGCGGTCGCCGAAATCACGGTTCCCGTAGGGGCCGTGAGCGGGACCGCCGCCTCTGGGGCCGCCGTAGCCGGGAGTGGCGAAGGGGTCCGCCGGGGCGCGGTCGCGCGGGGAGACGTACTCGTCCGGGGCGGGGCTGTGGTTCCCGGGCGGCCAGGTGAACTCGCCGCCGCCCGGCCGTGCCGCTTCGTCCGGCGGCCAGGTGAAGTCGCCGTCGAGGCCCGGGTGGGCCAGTCCGCCGTCGGTATCGGCGAAGCCGCCGGGAGTGGTGTGACCGGGGGCGCCGCGGTCGGGGAGGGTGCCGCCGTCGGCGGGGAAGGGCGAGGTGCCGTGGTCGCCGCCGAAACCGTTGGGCAGGCCCTGGCCGCGCTCGCGGGCGTTGGAGACCGCGCGGAGGCGGTCGACAGCGCCGTCCATCGCGAACTGGGCGGCGCCCAGCCCCTCGACGACATAACCCCGTCTGGCCTGCCCGCTGTCCTCGAAGGCGGACAGCACGCGGTACACCGCGGAGAAACCGCCCTCGACGCCCTCGGCGGCCACCGCTCCCCGGGTGACCACGCCGTGCCGGTCGAGCAGGGTGCGGGCCAGCGCGTGCGCGCGCACAGTGGCGTCCGGTTCCGGCGCGGGGAGGAGCGACCAGCGGCCGGCCACCGTCGGCGGGCCGGTGCGGGAGGCGGCGCGGGCCGCGGCGGTCAGGGAGCCGTAACGGCCGCGTGGGACGGTGCGCTTGGCGCGGTGGGCCGTCGAGCCCGCGGTACGGCCGGAGCCGAGCAGGGCGCGCATCGGGGTGAGGGTGTCGTTGGTGAGCCGTCCCGACCAGGCCAGATCCCACAGGGTGTCGGCCAGTTGGGGATCGCCGGCCTCGGGGTGCGTGGTGGCGCGCACCTGGTCGGCGATCTGGCGGAAGAACAGGCCGTAGCCGCCGGAAAGGGCGTCCAGCACCGACTGGTGAAGTGCCGTCAGCTCCAGCGGGTGCGCCTGTGGCAGCAGTAGCGGGGCCGCGTCCGCCATGTACAGGGAGACCCAGCCGTCCTTGCCGGGCAGGGCGCCCGCCCCGGCCCACACGACCTCGCCGGCCGCCGTGAGTTCGTCGAGCATCGAGGGCGTGTAGCCGGCGACGCGTGAGGGCAGGACCAGCTTCTCCAGCGCGGAGGCGGGCACGGAGGCGCCCTGCAGCTGTTCGATGGCACGCACCAGTCCGTCGGTGCCGCGCAACTCGTGGCCCTTGCCGATGTGCTGCCACTGCGGCAGGAACTGGGCGAGCGCGGCGGGCGGCACGGGCTCGAGCTCATGGCGCAGGGCCGCCAGGGAACGGCGGCGCAGCCGGCGCAGTACGGCCGCGTCGCACCACTCCTGGCCGATGCCCGCCGGGTGGAACTCGCCCTGGACGACACGGCCGGCCGCGGCCAGCCGCTGCAGGGCGCCGTCGGTGACCGCCACGCCCAGACCGAAGCGGGCCGCCGCCGTGGCCGACGTGAAGGGGCCGTGGGCGCGGGCGTACCGCGCCAGGAGGTCGCCGAGCGGGTCCTTGACCGGTTCGGTGAAGGCCTCGGGGACGCCCACGGGCAGCGCCGTGCCGAGAGCGTCCCGCAGGCGGCCCGCGTCCTCCACGGCCGCCCAGTGGTCGGTGCCCGCGATGCGCACCCGGATGGCCCGGCGGGCGGCGGCCAGGTCCCGCGCCCACTGCGGCTCGGCGCCCCGCTCGGCCAGCTCGGCGTCGGTCAGCGGGCCGAGCAGCCGCAGGAGGTCGGCGACCCCCTCGACGTCCTTGACCCGGCGGTCCTCCGTCAGCCACTGCAGCTCGCGCTCCAGCTCGGTCAGCACGTCGGCGTCGAGCAGTTCGCGCAGTTCCGCCTGCCCCAGCAGCTCGGCCAGCAGCCGGGAGTCCAGGGAGAGCGCGGCCGCGCGGCGCTCGGCGAGCGGTGAGTCGCCCTCGTAGAGGAACTGGGCGACGTAGCCGAAGAGGAGGGAGCGGGCGAAGGGGGACGGCTCGGGGGTGGTGACCTCGACCAGGCGGACCTTGCGGGACTCGATGTCGCCCATCAGCTCGACGAGCCCGGGGACGTCGAAGACGTCCTGGAGGCATTCGCGGATCGCCTCCAGGACGATGGGGAACGAGCCGAACTCGCTCGCCACCTGGAGCAGCTGGGCGGCCCGCTGGCGCTGTTGCCACAGCGGGGTGCGCTTGCCCGGGTTGCGGCGCGGCAGCAGCAGCGCGCGGGCGGCGCATTCGCGGAACCGGGAGGCGAACAGGGCGGAGCTGCCGACCTGGTCGGTGACGATCTGGTCGACCTCGCCCTTGTCGAAGGCGACGTCCCCGGCGCCGATCGGGGCCTGCTCGCTGTCGTACTCGGCGCCGCCCCTCGACGGTTCCTGGTCGAGCAGGTCCAGCCCCATCAGGTCGGCGTCCGGCAGGCGCAGCACGATGCCGTCGTCGGCGTGCATGACCTGCGCGTCCATGCCGTACCGCTCGGACAGGCGGGCGCCCAGGGCGAGAGCCCAGGGGGCGTGGACCTGGGCGCCGAAGGGGGAGTGGACGACCACCCGCCAGTCGCCCAGCTCGTCCCGGAAGCGCTCGACCACGATCGTGCGGTCGTCCGGGACATGCCCGCAGGCCTCGCGCTGTTCGCTCAGATAGGACAGGACGTTGTCCACCGCCCAGGCGTCCAGGCCCGCGCTGAGCAGGCGCCGCCGGGCGTCGTCCTTCGGCAGGGCGCCCACCTCGCGCAGGAACGCGCCCACCGCCCGGCCCAGTTCGAGCGGACGGCCCAGCTGGTCGCCCTTCCAGAAGGGCAGCCGGCCCGGCACGCCCGGCGCGGGGGAGACCAGGACACGGTCGCGCGTGATGTCCTCGATGCGCCACGAACTGGTGCCCAGGGTGAAGACGTCCCCCACCCGGGACTCGTACACCATCTCCTCGTCGAGCTCGCCGACCCGGCCGCCGCCCTTCTTGGGGTCGGAACCGGCGAGGAAGACCCCGAAGAGGCCCCGGTCGGGGATCGTGCCGCCGGAGGTGACCGCGAGACGCTGGGCGCCCGGGCGGCCGGTGATCGTGCCGGCCACGCGGTCCCACACCACGCGCGGGCGCAGTTCAGCGAACGCGTCGGACGGATAGCGGCCCGCGAGCATGTCCAGCGTCGCGGTGAACGCCGACTCGGGGAGCGAGGCGAAGGGAGCCGCGCGACGGATCACGGTGAGCAGGTCGTCGAACTGCCAGGTGTCCAGCGCCGTCATGGCGACGAGTTGCTGGGCGAGCACGTCCAGCGGGTTGGCGGGGACCCGCAGGGACTCGATGGCGCCGGAGCGCATCCGCTCGGTGACCACGGCGGACTGGACCAGGTCGCCCCGGTACTTGGGGAAGACCACGCCGGTGGAGACGGCGCCCACCTGGTGGCCGGCGCGGCCGACGCGCTGGAGCCCGGAGGCCACCGAGGGCGGGGACTCCACCTGGACGACGAGGTCGACCGCGCCCATGTCGATGCCCAGCTCCAGACTGGAGGTGGCGACCACGGCGGGCAGCCGGCCCGCCTTCAGGTCCTCCTCGACGAGGGCGCGCTGCTCCTTGGAGACCGAGCCGTGGTGCGCGCGTGCGATCACCGGGGGCGCTCCGTGGGCCGCCCCCGAGCCGCCCATCAGCTCGGCCGGCGAATGGTGCTCGTCCAGGGACTCGCCGGTCGCCCGCTCGTAGGCGATCTCGTTGAGCCGGTTGCACAGCCGCTCGGCCAGGCGCCGTGAGTTCGCGAACACGATCGTGGAGCGGTGTGCCTGGACCAGGTCGGTGATCCGCTCCTCGACGTGCGGCCAGATCGAGGGCCGCTCCGCCCCGTCGCCGCTGTCGGCCGCCGGAGAACCGCCCAGCTCGCCCATGTCCTCCACCGGGACGACCACGGACAGGTCGAACTCCTTGCCGGACTCCGGCTGGACGATCTCCACCTTGCGGCGGGGCGAGAGATAGCGGGCCACCTCGTCCACCGGACGCACCGTCGCCGACAGCCCGATGCGGCGGGCGGGCCTCGGCAGCAGCTCGTCCAGCCGCTCCAGGGACAGCGCGAGGTGCGCGCCGCGCTTGGTGCCCGCGACCGCGTGCACCTCGTCCAGGATCACCGTCTCGATGCCCGTCAGCGCGTCGCGCGTGGCCGACGTCAGCATCAGGAACAGCGACTCGGGGGTCGTGATCAGGATGTCCGGCGGGCGCGTGGACAGCGCGCGGCGCTCGGCGGCCGGGGTGTCCCCGGAACGGATGCCGACCTTCACCTCGGGCTCGGGCAGGCCGAGGCGCACGGACTCCTGGCGGATGCCGGTCAGCGGGCTGCGCAGGTTCCGCTCGACGTCGACCGCAAGGGCCTTCAGCGGGGACACGTACAGCACCCGGCAGCGCTTCTTCGGGTCGGCCGGCGGCGGCGTCGAGGCCAGCTGGTCCAGCGCGGCGAGGAACGCGGCCAGCGTCTTCCCCGAGCCGGTGGGTGCCACCACCAGCACGTCCGAGCCCGCGCCGATGGCCTGCCAGGCGCCCGCCTGGGCCGCGGTGGGCGCGGAGAACGCCCCCGTGAACCAGGCGCGGGTCGCGGGCGAGAAGCCGTCGAGGGCTCGGAGTGCGGAGCTGACCATGCCCTCCATCCTGCACCCGGCCACTGACAATCGGGCTGACCTGGGCAAAAGGGGCGGGTCCGGGCGTGAGCCGGCCGCCGACCGGTCTCCGCCGGCCTGGCGGAGAATGGACGTATGGCGGGTTCGGCGGAGCGGGCACGGCACTGGCGCTACGAGCAGCTGCCCGGTGTCGACCTGCTGCGTGCCCGGTACATCCGCAAGAGCTTCGTCCGGCACACTCACGAGAACTTCGTGATCGCGGCCATCGCCGACGGCGTCGAGGTCTTCCACCACCGGGGCTCCGACGTGTCGGCGGGCGCGGGCGCCCTCGCCCTGGTCAACCCGGACACCCCGCACACGGGCCGGGCCGGGGTCCCCGAGGGCTGGCGCTACGGCGCGGTCTATCCGTCACCCGAGGTGGTGGCCGCGATAGCGGCCGAGACCACCACGATCCGCGGTACCCCCGGCTTCGCCGGCCCGGTCCTCGACGATCCGTACACCGTCCGCCTGGTCCACCAGGTGCTCCGCGCCGCCGATGAGGGCAACGCACTGGCCGCCGACACCCTGCTGCGGGTGGCCGTGACCCGGCTGCTGCGGCTCAACGGCGGCCCGCTGCCCCAGCGGCCGCGCCGGACGGCCGGCGCCCGGATCGCGGCACGCGCGCGTGCCGTGCTGGAGGAGGAGATGGCCGCGCCGCCGACCCTGGAGCGCCTGGCCGCCGACCTCGGGACCGGCCCGTTCGCCCTGCTGCGGGCGTTCCGCGACGCCTACGGGATGCCGCCGCACACCTGGCTGACGGACGCGCGCGTGCGCCGCGCGCGGCTGCTGCTCGACGCGGGGACCGCGCCCGCCGAGGCGGCCGTCGCCGTCGGCTTCACCGACCAGCCCCACCTCAACCGGCACTTCGCCCGCATCGTCGGCGTGCCCCCGGGCGCCTACCAGCGCGAGCGCAAGAACGTACAAGACCCGGACTGAGGGCCGGACGTACCGTCCGGGGTGTGGCACAACAGACAGCACTCGCGGACATGTCCTCCGAAGGCACCGCCAAGCCCGATTCCGCCGTCGTACGGGACGCCCTGGGCGTCGGCGTCGCGGTGGGGCTTTCCGGCTTCGCCTTCGGCGTGACCTCGGCCGGCAGCGGACTCGGACTCCTCCAGACCTGCGCGCTCAGCCTCCTGGTCTTCACCGGCGCCTCGCAGTTCGCCCTGGTGGGCGCGCTCGCCGCGGGCGGCAGCCCGTTCACGGCCGCCGCCGGCGCCTTCTTCCTGGGCGTGCGCAACGCCTTCTACGGGCTGCGCCTGTCGCAGATGCTGGCCGTACCGCGCGCGCTGCGGCCGTTCGCCGCCCAGTGGGTGATCGACGAGACCACGGCCGTGACCCTGGCCCAGCCGACCCGGCGTGCCGCGCGGATCGGTTTCACCGTGACCGGGCTCAGCCTGTACCTGCTGTGGAACCTGACCACGCTGCTCGGCGCGCTGGGCGCGAAGGCCATCGGGGACACCGACGCCTGGGGGTTGGACGCGGCCGGCCCCGCCGTTTTCCTGGCCCTGCTCGCCCCCATGCTGAAGACGCGCACCGAGCGGGCGGTCGCGGGCCTCGCGGTTCTCCTGGGCCTCGGTCTGCTGCCCGCCCTGCCGGCCGGCGTACCGGTTCTGGTGGCGGCACTGGCCGCGCCGGTCGCCCTCTTCGTCGAGGGCCGGCGCATGGGACGCACCCGGAGGACCGCGGCGGGCGGAACGGAGGAGGACCGGTGAACACCTGGACAGCGATCGGCCTGACCGTCCTCGGCTGCTACGCCGTCAAGCTCGCCGGACTGCTCGTGCCCGCGGGCGCCATGGAGCGGCCGCTCGTCCGGCGGCTCGCCGCCCTGCTGCCCGTCGCCCTGCTGGCCGCGCTCACGGCCCAGCAGACGTTCGCCGACGGGCACGCCCTCGTGCTCGACGCCAGGGCGGCGGGGCTCGGCGCGGCCGCCGTGGCGCTGATGCTGCGCGCACCCTTCCTGCTGGTCGTCGCCGCCGCGGTGGTGGTGACCGCGGGGGTGCGGGCGATCGGCGGCTGAGCACGGCTCAGCCCACGAAGCGGCCGTACGCCCTGAGGGTGCGCAGTGCCTCGATCGTCACCATGGGCCGCGCCTCCAGGGCCGGGGCCGGTGCCCACCGGCGCCGGCGGACGGGCCAGCCGCCGTCCTCCTGCTGCGATCGCGTGAGGTGGTCCAGGGAGCGTGTCATCTCCTCGTCCGTGAACCACGCGCGCGCGAGCGACCGCGGGCTCCTCGCGAAGTCGTGCGGGAAGTGGTGCTCGCCGCAGGCGTACCCGGGCGCGACCGGGTACGCGTCGAGCCGGTCCGGGTCCAGTACCGCCAGCCGATGTTCGCGGACCAGACGGCCGAGCCGGTCGGCCGCCGCCTCCGCGCGCGGGCGGTCCGGGACGGAGTCCAGGAAGGCCACCGCCGCCCGCACCTCGTAGGGGTGTGACTTCCGCAGGGACTCCACCGCCTGCCAGCAGAAGTCGGTGGCCCGGAACAGCCAGGCGTGCCACACCTCGTTGCGGTGCAGCAGCCCCACCACGGGACCGGTGGCGAGCAAATCGCTCGGCGGATCGTCCACGACCGGGACGAACGGTGCCACCGGGTAGCCGCGCTGGCCGGGGCCGGCCGCCGGCAGCGCGCCGTCCGCGGTCGAGACGGCGGTCAGATGACGGCACACCCGCTCCACCCGCTGCCCGCCGCAGCGTCCGATGGCGTCCAGGACGCCCAGCGCGCGAGCGGTGTGCAGGGGCTGGCTCACGGGTCCGCGCAGATCGGGTTCCAGCGCGTGACCGTAGCCGTCGTCCTCGTTGCGGTAGGCGTTCAGCGCGGCCTCCACCGGCTCGGCGGCGCCGTTCAGGAAGTGGTACGCGAAGAGCCGCTGCTCCAGCACGCGCGCGGTGAGCCAGACGAACTGTTCGGCGCGGAAGAGCGGGGAGCGCGCCGGGGGCTTTGGGGGGAGTGGGGAAGCTCCTGATTCGGCCATGCGACAGACCGTAGGACGGAAAGCGGTCCCGGCAGGCGCCTCCCGGCGGGCCCCACCCCCAGGGGCGGGATACTGGAGTCATGCGGTTGACGGTCTTCTGGCAGCGGATGGCGGAACACTTCGGTCCGGGGTACGCCGACACCTTCGCGCGCGATCATGTGATGACGGAGCTGGGCGGACGCACGGTGCACGAGGCACTGGACGCCGGCTGGGACGCCAAGGACGTGTGGCGAGTGGTCTGCTCGGTCATGAACGTGCCCGGGGAGAGGCACTGAGCCGACACGAGGACTCCGGGCGGGCCGTGGCCGCCGGCCGCGTGGGCGAGACTGGGTGCGTGGCACCCACTGACGACAATGAGCCGGCCGTCCGGCACGCAGCCTCCCCGACCGCTTCGCCGCCGCACGCCCGGCGCCCGGCCGACGACGGCTCCGCCGAGCGGCCCGGGCCCCGCATGCCGCGCTGGCTCCCGCGGGCCATGGTGCTCGCCCTCGCGCTCATCGCCTCGTTCCAGCTGGGCAGCTGGGCCTTCCACCAGCTGACCGGACTGCTGATCAACATCCTGATCGCGTTCTTCCTCGCGCTCGCCATAGAGCCCGCGGTGAGCTGGATGGCCGCCCACGGCATGCGCCGGGGCCTCGCCACCTTCCTGGTCTTCCTCGGCCTGACGATCGTCGCGGCGGGCTTCGTCACGCTGCTCGGGTCGATGCTGGCGGGACAGATCATCAAGATGGTCGAGGGCTTCCCCGGCTATCTGGACTCGGTGATCAACTGGATCAACCAGACGTTCCACATGGAGCTCAGACGGGTGGACGTCCAGGAGGGCCTGCTGCACTCCGACTGGCTGCGCAAGTACGCCCAGAACAGCGCGGCCGGCGTGCTCGACGTGTCCGCCCAGGTGCTTGGCGGCCTCTTCCAGCTGCTGACGGTCGGGCTGTTCTCGTTCTACTTCGCCGCCGACGGCCCCCGGCTGCGCCGGGCCCTCTGCTCCGTCCTGCCGCCCGCGCGCCAGGCCGAGGTGCTGCGCGCCTGGGAGATCGCCGTCGACAAGACGGGCGGCTATCTCTACTCACGCGGCCTCATGGCGCTCATCTCCGGGGTCGCGCACTACATCCTGCTCGAGGCGCTGGGCGTGCCGTACGCGCCCGTGCTCGGCGTCTGGGTGGGGCTGGTCTCGCAGTTCATCCCGACCATCGGCACCTATCTCGCGGGCGCGCTGCCGATGCTGATCGCGTTCACCGTGAACCCCTGGTACGCGGTGTGGGTGCTGATCTTCGTCGTGGTCTACCAGCAGTTCGAGAACTACATGCTGCAGCCCAAGCTGACCTCCAAGACCGTCGACATCCATCCGGCCGTCGCCTTCGGCTCGGTGATCGCGGGCACCGCGCTGCTCGGCGCGGTCGGCGCGCTGATCGCCATCCCCGCGGTCGCCACGCTGCAGGCCTTCCTGGGGGCGTACGTGAAGCGGTACACCGTCACGGACGATCCGCGGGTACACGGGCACCGCCGACGGGATCCGGGCCGTCCCGGCGCCTTCACGCGCGTGCGGCTGCTGTGGGGACGGCGGCCCGGTTCGCAGGAGTCCTCGTAGCGGACCACGCCGCCGGCAGCCCGCCCGCCGTGGTCCTGTGTGGTGCGCTTGACACCAAAATCGAACATCCATTCTTATGGAAGCTCAGGCGAGGCTCCGGACGGGGATTTTGTCCCCTTTGGATGGGGTATGTGCCCAGGTTATCCACAGGCCGGGCCTGCGTCGGGGCGCATTGTCAGTGGCAGGCGTTAGCGTCTTTGACGTGAAGCGATCGACTCAAGCAAACCGGGTGGAACCCATGGCAGGAACCGACCGCGAGAAGGCGCTCGACGCCGCGCTCGCACAGATTGAACGACAATTCGGCAAGGGCGCTGTCATGCGCATGGGCGAGCGGTCGATGGAGCCCATCGAGGTCATCCCGACCGGGTCGACCGCGCTCGACGTCGCCCTCGGAGTCGGTGGCCTGCCGCGCGGCCGTGTCGTGGAGATCTACGGACCGGAGTCCTCCGGTAAGACCACGCTGACCCTGCACGCCGTGGCCAACGCGCAGAAGGCCGGCGGCCAGGTCGCGTTCGTGGACGCGGAGCACGCCCTCGACCCCGAGTACGCGAAGAAGCTCGGCGTCGACATCGACAACCTGATCCTCTCCCAGCCCGACAACGGCGAGCAGGCCCTGGAGATCGTGGACATGCTGGTCCGCTCCGGCGCCCTCGACCTCATCGTCATCGACTCCGTGGCCGCGCTCGTCCCGCGTGCGGAGATCGAGGGCGAGATGGGCGACAGCCACGTCGGTCTGCAGGCCCGTCTGATGAGCCAGGCGCTGCGGAAGATCACCAGCGCGCTCAACCAGTCCAAGACCACCGCGATCTTCATCAACCAGCTCCGCGAGAAGATCGGTGTGATGTTCGGCTCCCCGGAGACCACGACCGGTGGCCGGGCACTGAAGTTCTACGCCTCGGTGCGCATCGACATCCGCCGCATCGAGACCCTGAAGGACGGCACGGAGGCGGTCGGCAACCGCACCCGCTGCAAGGTCGTCAAGAACAAGGTCGCGCCGCCCTTCAAGCAGGCCGAGTTCGACATCCTCTACGGCCAGGGCATCAGCCGTGAGGGCGGCCTGATCGACATGGGCGTGGAGCACGGCTTCGTCCGCAAGGCCGGCGCCTGGTACACGTACGAGGGCGACCAGCTCGGCCAGGGCAAGGAGAACGCGCGCAACTTCCTGAAGGACAACCCCGACCTGGCCAACGAGATCGAGAAGAAGATCAAGGAGAAGCTGGGCGTCGGTGTCCGGCCGGAGAAGCCCTCCGCCGAGCCGGGCGCGGACGCGGCGGTCGCCGCCCCTGCCGACGACGCCGCCAAGACGGCGCCCGCGGCCGCTAAAGCCACCAAGCCCAAGGCCGCCGCAGCCAAGAGCTGACCCGTGACACGACGAACCGACTGGGCCGAGTACGAGTACGCCACCCCCGATGCCCCGCGGGAGAGGGGCACCGGGGACGGCATGGGCTCCGCCACGGCCGGCGACGACGGGTACGGGGGCGACGGAAGAAGGAACGAGGGGCTCGGCGAGTACGAGGGCGGCGGCACGCGCCCGGGCGGCGAGCCCTACGGGGACGGCACGAACGCGACCGACGGCCAGGGGAGGCCCGCCGGATCACGGGGTGGCCGTGGGCGCGGCCGTGGCCGTCGGCGGGGCGGCTTCGGGGAGCCGCCCGGTGAGGACGAAGGCGCCCCCGCCTCGTCGAGGGCCGAGCGGGGGGAGTCTTCGGGGGACCCGGTCGAGCGGGCGCAGGCGATCTGTCTGCGCCTGCTCACCGGGACCCCGCGCACCCGCAAGCAGCTCGCGGACGCCCTGCGCAAGCGGGACATCCCCGACGAGGCGGCCGAGGAGGTGCTCTCGCGGTTCGAGGAGGTCGGGCTCATCGACGACGGTGCGTTCGCGGAAGCCTGGGTGGAGTCCCGGCACCACGGCCGGGGACTCGCCCGCCGCGCACTCGCCCGCGAACTGCGCACCAAGGGCGTCGACTCCACGCTGATCGACGAGGCCGTCGCCCAGCTCGACTCCGAGCAGGAGGAGGAGACCGCCCGGGAACTCGTCGCCCGCAAGCTGCGGGCCACCCGTGGCCTCGACCGCGACAAGCGGCTCCGGCGCCTGGCCGGCATGCTCGCCCGCAAGGGCTATCCCGAGGGCATGGCCCTTCGCGTCGTCCGTCAGGCCCTCGAGGAAGAGGGCGAGGAGACGGAGTTCCTCGAGGGCGAGGGCTTCTGACGGCGGGCGCCCGGCAACCGAGCGCCGCCGGCCGTGTGCCGGGGTGGGGTTAGCCCCCGCCCAAGACGCCGGGCTACCGCAGTGCTCCCGCTGCCCCGCGCGGGCGAGGGTGTACGCACGCCCCGGACCCCGGCTCACGCCGAGGCCGGCCGGCGCACGGACACCCGGGACGCACAACAGAAAAGAGCCCGCTCCGATGATGCTGCGTTACGCCCTCAAGACCGTCCGCGCACGCAAGGCGGGCTTCCTCGGCGCCTTCCTCGCCCTCATGTGCGCGGCCGCTCTGATCACCGCCTGCGGCACCCTCCTCGACACCGGCTTGCGCGGCACGATCCGCACCGAGCGCTATGCCGCCGCTCCCGTTGTGGTCTCCGCCGACCAGTACGTCCACCGCACCACCGTGAAACACAAGAAGGGCAAGACCAAGGTCAAGCACAAGGCGAAACCCGTCGCCGAACGCGCCTGGCTGTCCTCCGACTTGGGAACGACCCTCGCCCGCACCCCCGGCGTCGCCCGCGTCGTGCCCGAACTGACCTTCATCGCACAGCCGTTGACCCCGGCCGGCACCGGCGGCCGTACCGCCTACGGGCACGCCTGGGAATCCGCCGCACTGACCCCGTACCGGATCACCGTAGGCGCCGCGCCCAGGACCACCGGTGATCTCGTCATCGACCACGACCTCGCCGCACGCGCCCGTCTCCGGCCCGGCGACCGCCTCACCGTGCAGTCCACGGGGTCGCCGCGCGACTACCAGATCACCGGTATCGCCACTCCTGGCCCGTCCGTGAGCCACCAGACCTCCCTGTTCTTCTCCACCGCGGAGGCCCGCCGGCTGGCCGCACACCCCGGACAGGTCAGCGCGTTCGGCGTCCTTCCGGCCAGGGGCACCGACCCGGAAGCGGTGCGGCAGGCCGTGACACGGACGCTGCACGGCACCACCGCCCAGGTCAGCACCGGCGACGCCCGCGGTCCCGTCGAGTTCCTGGACGCGGCCGCGGCCCGCACCCGGCTGGTCAGCATGGGCGGCGCGATGGGCGGCACCTCACTGCTGGTGGCGGTGCTCGTGGTCGTCGGCACCTTCGCACTCACCGTCCAGCAGCGCCACCGCGAACTCGCCCTGCTCCGGGCCATCGCCGCCACGCCCGGTCAGCTCCGCAAGCTGCTCGGCCGGGAGGCACTGATCATCGGCGCGGCGGCGGGCACCGCCGGGGCCCTCCTCGGACTGCCACTAG
The DNA here is from genome assembly GCF_040631045.1 of Streptomyces sp. NPDC005706. NCBI lineage: Bacteria > Bacillati > Actinomycetota > Actinomycetes > Kitasatosporales > Streptomycetaceae > Streptomyces > Streptomyces sp. NPDC005706. The sequence continues at coordinate 33,131 of NZ_JBEXYS010000021.1, forward strand.
GCGGTCTGCTGCACTCCAGGTTCGTCGCCCTGGGCGCCGTACCCGCGACGCTCCAGCACACCACCAGCGTCTTCCCGCCCTTCGCCGGCCTGGCCGCAACCCTGCTCGGCGCCTGGGCGGCGGCCCGGATCGCCTCCCGCAGGGTCGCCCGGATCCGTCCGGCGGAAGCCCTGGCCGAGTCCAGGACCGAGCGCGATCGGCCCGCCTGGGGGCGTATCGCCGCCGGTCTGCTCTTCCTCGCCGGTGGCATCGTCCTCGTCGCCGTCCTCACCGCCCTGCGCACCGAGCCCGCCTCGACCCCCGTGACCTTCCTCGCCGTCATCGTGCTGTCCACCTCCGTCGCCCTGCTCGGCCCCCTCCTGGTCAAGGCGGCCGCGCTGCTGCTCGCCGTACCGCTGCGGCTCACCGGACACGGCGGGCGGCTCGCCACCGCCAACCTGCGCGGCAACGCCGCCCGGATGGCCTCCGTCGTCACCCCCCTCACCCTGCTCATCGGCATGACCTGCACCGTCCTGTTCGTCCAGTCGACCCTCGGCGGCGCCGCCCGCACCCAGGCACGCGAGGGTGTCACCGCCGACTGGGTCGTAGCCGCCCAGGGACCCGGCGTCCCGGGGGAGGCCGCGCGGCTGCTGCGGGCCCGGCACGACACCGTCACCGAGGTGGTGCGCACCACCGTCCGCGTCGGCCTCGACAAGTACCCCGCCCAGGGCGTCACCCCGGCCGGTCTCACCCGCACCTGGGACCCGGAGGTCACCGCCGGCTCCCTCGCGGATCTAGGCCCCGGCACCGTGGCCGTCAGCCGACTGGCCGCGGATCGACTCCACTTGAAGCCCGGGAGCAGCGTGAAACTGACGCTCGGCGACGGGACGCCCGCCACGCTCACCGTCGCCGCCGTCTACGCCCGGGGTCTCGGCTTCGGCGACCTCACCTTCGCCCACGACCTACTGGCCCGCCACATGGACAACCCGCTCGCCTCCTCCGTCCTCGTCGGAACGAACCGTACAAAGACACAACTCGCGACTACGCTCCGTGAGTTCCCGGGTCTCGAAATTCTTTCGCCGGCCGCCGCCGACTCACTCCAGGCCGAACGCCAGCAGGCGAACGCCGAGGTCAACTACCTGGCCATGGGGCTGGTCCTGGCATTCACCGCCATCGCGGTCGTCAACACCCTCGCCATGTCGGTCGCGGAACGTGTGCGCGAGTTCGCCCTGCTCCGTCTCGCCGGAGCGACCCGCCGTCAGGTGCTGCGCATGCTCCGCACCGAGGCGCTGTCCGTGCTGCTCCTCGCCACCGCGCTCGGCAGCGGAATCTCACTCGCCGTGCTCAGCGCGTTCAGCCTCGGCATGACAGGCCGGGCAGCGCCCACGGTCATGCCCCTGCTGTATGTGGCCGTCGTCGCGGTGGCCGCGCTCCTGGCACTCAGCGCCAGTGCCCTTCCCGGGCGTGCGGCGCTTCGCGTCAGGGCGGTGACGGTGGCCACCGCGAAGGAGTAGAGCGAGCGGCGACGGCTGCGGGCCACCCCCGGAGGCCGGCTCTCGCCGAGAGCCGCGGGTCACCTCCCGGCGGAGGCCCGCTCAGCCCGCCGCCGGCTCCACGGGCAGCCCCTCGGCTCGCCACGCCTGGAAGCCGCCCACCAGGTCCGTCGCCCGGTGCAGGCCCAGTTGGTGGAGGGAGACCGCCGCCAGGCTGGAGGCGTAGCCCTCGTTGCAGATGACGACGACCCGCAGATCGTGGCCGGTGGCCTCGGGTACCCGGTGGCTGCCCCGGGGATCGAGACGCCACTCCAGCTCGTTGCGCTCGATGACCAGGGCGCCGGGGATCAGCCCGTCCCGCTCGCGCAGGGCCGCGTAGCGAATGTCGACCAGCAGGGCATCACCGGCGCGCGCCGCCTCGTGCGCCGCTCGCGCGTCGATGCGCCGGTAGTCCGCACGGACCCGCTCCAGCAGCTCGTCGATGCCGGTCGGCCGCGCAGTCGGGTCGCCGCTCACTGCCAGTCCTCCGGGCGCTCGATCTGCTCCAGGCGCAGCACCTGGCCCGTGCGACTGTAGCGGCGGATCCGCGGCAGCGGCGGATAGTAGGCGTGGACCGAGATCGCGTGCCGGTCCGGGGACTCGTTGAGCACCTCATGCACATGGTGGTGGCCGAAGGCGCGCCCCTGCCCGGCGGGCAGCCGGCGCTCGCGGTCCACGTCCTCGGCGAGCTCCAGGGTCTTCCAGCCGTCGCTGGGGAGCCGTGCCGCCAGCGAGTACTCCTTGAGTTCACCCGAAGCGGTGACGAAGGCCCCGATCGAGTCGGCGTGGTCGTGCCAGCCGGTGCCACTGCCGGGTGGCCAGCCGATCAGCCAGGCCTCGCTGCCGCCGGGGCCCTCCAGGCGCACCCAGGTGCGGCCCTCCGGGTCGAGCGGGAGCGAGGCGATCAGCTCGCCGTCGGCGGCCGTACGCCGCGCGAAGTCGAGGAGTTTCGCCTGGGTCGGCACCTGGCCGGCGGCACCGGCCGTGGCAGGGGGCACGGAGGAGACGGGGGAGCCGGAGGCGGGACCGGCCGAGGAGAGGGATGCGGAGGCAGCGGGAGAGACAGACACGTACACCGTCCTGAGGAAGGTTCGCCGAAACGGGCGCACTACGGCGCCCGCGAGAAAAAAGGGGAGCGAAATTCAGCAGGACGGGCGACACACGCAGCCCGCATAGCGGACGAGGTCCATATGGACCCTCCGCCACAGGCGCACACAGGTGTCGGTCACGATCCGGAGTACAGCACGCTGCCGGACCCCGGTCAACTCACCGTCACCATGCGGACAGCGAGTGACGGATACCTCGGTCAGCGCACGCCGGAGCCGGTCTTCGCCTCCTGTCCGACCGGGCCGCCCACTGCCGCCTCCGCCGCCGTGTACAGGTCGGCCGGGCGTACCCCGCTCAGCGCGGTGACGAGGTGTCCGTCGGGGCGTACGAGCAGCACGCTGTGCGCCGGCGCACCCGGGTATTCCTCGGCGACCAGCAGTTCCGCCGGATGCGGAAGCGCGGTCACCGCGGCGGCGAGCCGGGGCATGACGCCGGCGGACACCCAGTGCTTGCGGTCCCACACGCCGGTACCGGGCGCGATGAGCACCACGAGCAGCGCGCCGTGGCCCAGCCGGTCGCGCAGCCGTACGAAGGAACCATCCTCCGCCGTGACGCGCACATCCGTGACCGGTGCGCCCGGCGCGGTCCCGACCGGGACCTCGCCCTCCAGACGCCCCGGCGCGAGCGGCGAGTCGGCGTACGCGCCCGGCGCACCGAGCGGGCCGCGACCCAGATGACCGTCCGTGAGCAGCGCGTCATGTCCGCGGGCCGCGCCGGGGACGATGTGGCGCAGCCCGCCACCGCCGCGCAGCACCGGCAGCACCTGGTCGGCTGCGCGCAGCCGGGCGGCGACCACCGCGCGGCGCTCGGCCTGGTAGCTGTCGAGCAGGGTCTCGTGATGCCCGTGGTGCCAGGCAGGGGCCAGCTTCCAGGCGAGATTGTCGGCGTCCCGGAGCCCCTCGTCGAGCCCCTGGGTGCCGAGCGCGCCGAGCAGGTGGGCCGCGTCCCCGGCAAGGAACACCCTGCCTGCCCGCCAGCGCCGGGCCAGCCGGTGATGCACCGTGTGGACACCGGTGTCGAGCAGGTCGTACGGCGGCGGAGTGGAGCCGTCCGTCCAGCCCGCGAGGGTCTCGCGGATCCGGGCCACCAGCAGCTCGGGCGTGACCAGGTCCTTGCCCGGCGGCAGCAGCCAGTCCAGGCGCCACACGCCGTGCGGGAGGGGGCGGGCGGTCACCTCCCCGGCCGAGGGTCCGGACTGCCGCCACGGCGGCATCCGGTGGAGCAACGCCTGACCCTCCCACGGAAGTTCCGTGCGCAGTGCCGCGACCGCGTGCCGCTCCACCGCCGTACGGCCCGGGAAGCGGATGTCCTGCAGTTTGCGCACCGTCGAGCGGGGACCGTCGCAGCCGACCAGGTAACTGCCGCGCCACCAGGTGCCGCTGGGGCCTCGGGTGTGCGCGGTGACGCCGGAGCGTTCCTGCTCCAGCGAGTCGAGCCGGCTGTCCGCGGCGACCTTGACCAGCGGCTCGTCCGTGATGGCCGCGCGCAGAGCACCGGTGAGGGAGTGCTGGGCGATGTGCAGCGGGGCGGGATCCGCCGCGTCGAAGGTGATCTCACCCATCACCTGCCTGCGCCGCGCCGACCGGAATCCGGTCCATCTCATCCCCAGGTCACCGAGCGCGGTCCCGGTCAGCCGCTCCACCAGGGCGGCTGTGTCCTCGCGCAGTACGGCGGTGCGCGCCGGGCGCGGTTCGTCCTTGCCCGGGCCCTCGTCCAGGACGACGGAGGGGACGTCCTGACGGGCCAGCGCCAGGGCGAGCGTGAGCCCGACGGGCCCCGCTCCGACGATGATCACCGGGTCCACGGCGCGGTGCCCCCTGCCCGCAGCGGTGCCCTCGGGGATGTGTGTGAACAGAAGGTTGGAGCAGGGTGCACGATCACAGAATGTATGCAACCCATTGGCAGAGTTTGCGTCAAGCGACCGGAGGCAGTGGCGATCATGCCACTGCCTCCGGGGGCCGTACGGGTGACGTGACGGTCGGTCAGGCGGCGCTTCCGGTGCCGAAGGCGCCGCCCACCGCAGCCGGATTGAGCTCCTCCATGTCCTCGGCGCCGAGCACGGCGCCCGTGCTGCGCTTGCTGCGCCGCAGTCGTCCCTCGAGCCAGCTCACGAAGGGGGTCAGGGCGAGCTGGCACGCTGGACCGGACCGGTCGGGAGTCACGAAGGCCCACGGCAACCTGGGTTGGTAGGCAATGATGGCGCATCGTCCGGGGCCCATACGAAGATGCGCTAAACAAGTATGTCAAGTTGAGGCGTAAAATTGATTGGCTTGCCAAGCGATGCGAGCAGCGTGGAAGCGACTCTGAACGCTTAGTTTCGCACAGATGGATCGGACATGATCCTTCACGGTTCCTGAACTGATGATCAGATTTTGGGCTATGGATTGATTTGACATGCCCTCGCTTAATAATGCTAAAACATCGCGCTCTCGTGAAGTTAAACTGCAGAGCTTTTCCCGTGCCGCCTTTTTCCGGGTCGCCTCAATTGCTGGTGCCGTAAATTTCGCGATCACCATATCGGATATCTCAGGGGAGAGGGCGCAGCTACCCCGAGATGCTGCGATGGCTGCCCACGGTAGATGCTGTGGTGCGCTTTCCAGTAGGACAATTCCAGAAGCGCCTTGGGTCAGTAATTGGGGGCAAGTGTGGATCACACCGTTATCCGGCCACCGCCATCCATGGAGGGAGGAGAGACGGATCGCGAAATGACTGGCCTAACTGCTGACTGCTCTTGCGGTCTCGCACACCCGTTAGGTCAATGCGGCGATAAGCGCGACCCAAGGCCCATTCTATTTGCATCGGTGCGACTATTTATCCCTTCGCCGCTCCCCGTGGATCCGAGCTGCTACGAGCGAACCAGGTAGGTGAGGTGCGAGTCGGTGTGCAGCTCCGGCGCACCCGTCGAGCTGTCATGGTGAAGACTGATACATGATTGGCGAATGCGTCACTTTTGCTAGGGCTGGCAGTGAACGGCCAGGGGTGGTGACGATCACGCCACCACCCCTGATTGGGTACCGCTAATTGTGTACGTTATTGCTTCTTAGGGCGAGTTGTGGTGATCCCGATGACACCACCGTCACCGTTGGCTCCAGTTCCGAAGGCGCCGCCCACCGCAGCCGGATTGAGTTCCTCCATGTCCTCGGCGCCGAGCACCGCGCCCGTGCTGCGCTTGCTGCGCCGCAGCCGACCCTCGAGCCAGCTCGCGAAGGAGGTCAGGGCGAAGTTCAGGACGATGTAGATGACCGCCACGACGACGAAGCTGGCGATGACGTTGGCGTAGTTGGCGGCGAGCGTGCCCCGCTCGCTCAGCAGCTCCGCGAAGCCGAGCATCACGCCGCCCAGCGCGGTGTCCTTCACGATGACCACGAGCTGGCTGACGATGGCGGGCAGCATGGCGGTGACCGCCTGCGGGAGCAGGATGCTGGTCATCGTCTGCCCCTTGCGCAGACCGATCGCGTACGCCGCCTCGGTCTGCCCCTTCGGCAGGGCGAGGATGCCGGCCCGGACGACCTCGGCGAGGACCGAGGCGTTGTAGAACACAAGGCCGGTGACCACCGCGTAGAAGGGCCGGTCGTCGCTGGTGACCTGCGTGTAGCGGCTGAAGAACTCGTTGGCGAACAGCATCAGCAGCAGCACCGGGATGGCCCGGAAGAACTCGACGACCACACTCGCCACGCTCCGCACCCAGCGGTGGTCGGACAGGCGGGCGATGCCGAAGACCGCGCCGAGGGGCAGCGCGATGACCATGGCCAGCGCCGCCGCCTTCAGGGTGTTGACGAGGCCGGGAAGGAGGTAGGTCGTCCACGCCTCGGAGGTGGTGAACGGCTGCCAGAGCGCCCAGCGCAGCTGGCTCTTGTCGTCCAGCACCCGCCAGACATACCAGGCCACCGCGGCGAGCAGGACGAAGAAGACCACGGAGAGCAGTACGTTGCGCCGCTTGGCGCGGGGCCCCGGAGTGTCGTAAAGGACGGAACTCATCGCTTCACCGCCAGTCGCTTGCCGAGCCACCCCAGGACGAGGCCCATGGGCAGGGTCAGAACCACGAAGCCGAGCGCGAAGACCGCGCCGATCGCCAGCGTCTGGGCTTCGTTCTCGATCATCGTCTTCATCAGGGTCGCGGCCTCGGCGACGCCGATGGCGGCCGCGACGGTGGTGTTCTTCGTCAGGGCGATCAAGACGTTGGCCAGCGGGCCGATCACCGCGCGGAACGCCTGCGGCAGCACGACGAGGCGCAGCGTCTGCGTGAAGTTCAGTCCGATCGCGCGGGCGGCCTCCGCTTGGCCCAGGGGCACCGTGTTGATGCCGGAGCGGATCGCCTCGCACACGAAGGCGGCGGTGTAACCGATCAGGCCGAGGACCGCCAGACGGAAGCCCTGCACCTTGAAGTCGGAGGCGCCCATCGTCACCCGGAAGATGTCGGCGAGACCCAGCGAGGTGAAGAGGATGATGATCGTCAGGGGGATGTTCCGGACGATGTTCACGTAGACCGTGCCGAACCCCCGCATGAGCGGGACCGGGCTGACTCGCATCGCCGCCAGCAGGGTGCCCCAGACCAGGGAGCCGACGGCGGAGAGGAGGGTGAGCTGCACCGTCGTCCAGAACGCCCCTAGGACGTCATAACCTTGAAGAAAGTCGAACACGATCTCCCGCGCTTCCGGGTGTGTGGCGTACGTGGAGGGCGGGGCGCGCCACCGCTCGAAGCGGCGGCGCGCCACGGGAACCCTGCGTCACCCGCCGGAGTGAGCGCCGGCGGAGTTCCGCGTTACTTGACGATCTGGCCGATCTTCGGGGCCTGCTCGTTCTTGTATTCGGCCGGGCCGAAGTTCTTGTCCACGGCCTTCTGCCACGAACCGTCGCTGACCATCTTCTCCAGCGCCTTGTTGATCTTGTCCAGGGTCGCGGTGTCGCCCTTCTTGACGCCGACGCCGTAGTTCTCGTTGCTCAGCTTCAGACCGGCGAGCTTGAACTGGCCCTTGTACTTGTCCTGCGCCGCGAAGCCCGCGAGGATCGAGTCGTCGGTGGTCACCGCGTCCACCGCGCCGCTCTGCAGGCTGGCGATGCACTCCGAGTAGGTGCTGTTCTCCTTCAGGTTCGCCTTCGGGGCGATCGTCTTCTGGACGTTCTGCGCGGAGGTCGAGCCGGTCACGGAACACAGGTTCTGGCCGTTGAGGTCCGTACCCTTGGCGATCTTCGAGTCCTTCTTGAGCAGCAGGTCCTGGTGGGCCAGCAGGTACGGGCCGGCGAAGTCGACCTTCTGCTTGCGCTCGTCGGTGATCGAGTACGTGGCGGCGATGAACTTCACGTCACCCCGGGCGAGCGCGTTCTCGCGGTCGGCGCTCTTGGTCTCCACCCACTGGATCTGGTTCGGCTTGTAGCCGAGCTCCTTGGCGACATAGGTGGCGACGTCCACGTCGAAGCCCGAGAAGGAACCGCTGGGCTCCTTCAGGCCGAGACCCGGCTGGTCGAACTTGATGCCGATCTTGATCTTCTTGCCGCCGCCGCCCGAACCGCTGTCCGAGTTGCCGCCACAAGCGGTGGCGCCCACAGCGAGGGCGAGTACGGCTGCCGAGGCGGCGGTGACCTTGCGGAGCTTCATGGTGAACATCCTTTGCGTGGTGAGAGAACGAGGCCGGTGAGGGACGGGCGACCCCGGAACGTCAGGGCGCGCGGGCTCCGCGCCGTCAGTGGTGCAGGATCTTCGACAGGAAGTCCTTGGCCCGGTCGCTGCGCGGCGCGCTGAAGAACTGGTCGGGCGCGGCCTGCTCGACGATGCGGCCGTCCGCCATGAAGACCACCCGGTTCGCGGCCGATCGCGCGAAGCCCATCTCGTGGGTGACCACGATCATCGTCATGCCCTCGCGGGCGAGCTGCTGCATGACCTCGAGGACCTCGTTGATCATCTCGGGGTCGAGGGCCGAGGTCGGCTCGTCGAAGAGCATGACCTTCGGGCCCATCGCCAGCGCCCGGGCGATGGCGACGCGCTGCTGCTGGCCACCGGAGAGCTGCGCGGGGTACTTGTCGGCCTGGGTGCCCACGCCGACCCGGTCGAGCAGGGCGCGGGCCTTCTCCTCGGCCTGCTTCTTGTCCGTCCTGCGGACCTTGATCTGGCCCAGCATCACGTTCTCGAGCACGGTCTTGTGCGCGAAGAGGTTGAAGGACTGGAAGACCATGCCGACGTCGGCGCGCAGCCGGGCCAGTTCCTTGCCCTCATGGGGCAGCGGCTTCCCGTCGATCGTGATGGTCCCGGCGTCGATGGTCTCCAGCCGGTTGATGGTGCGGCACAGGGTCGACTTCCCGGACCCGGAGGGCCCGATGACCACGACGACCTCGCCGCGGGCGATCGTCAGGTCGATGTCCTGGAGCACATGCAACGCGCCGAAGTGCTTGTTGACGCTCTTCAGGACGACCAGTTCGTCGGTCGCGGCCACGTCTTCCTTGGCCACCGATACTTCGGTCATCGCTCTCGGGCTCCGTCCTCCTCGGTTTCGGTGGACAGTAGTGAGACGCCGTGACCTGCGTCATCACATCTGAGGGGAATCTGAGCATCACGATCCGATAGCAATCGGACACGTGTCGTAGCACTTGCGTTCTGTGCCACGTATCGGGCGCATAACGGAAGTGGCAGGCAACCGGAACCCTCTTGACGCCGTCCTTGTCCATCGGCGTGACTTCCATCGTGCACGCGCGCGTGCACGTGAGATACAAGCCGAACGAGAACCACGACCGTACGACCACTGAACCGGAGGGGGCGGCGATGAGACTGCTGCTCGTCGAGGACGACAACCACGTCGCCGCGGCCCTGTCCGCGGTCCTCGCGCGGCACGGCTTCGATGTCACCCACGCGCGCAGCGGCGAGGAGGCCCTACAGGCGCTCGTCCCCGAGGGAGCGGGATTCGGAGTGGTCCTGCTCGACCTGGGCCTGCCCGACCAGGACGGCTACGAGGTCTGCGGCAAGATCCGCAAGCGCACCAACACTCCGGTGATCATGGTCACCGCCCGGTCAGACGTCCGCTCCCGCATCCACGGGCTCAACCTTGGCGCCGACGACTACGTGGTGAAGCCGTACGACACCGGAGAACTGCTCGCCCGGATCCACGCCGTCAGCCGGCGCAACGTGCACGAGGAGCCCGCGCCGGACGCCGGAAGCGCGCTGCGGCTCGGGTCCGTGCACATCGAGCTGCCCACCCGCCAGGTCAGCGTGGACGGTTCGGTGATCCAGCTGACGCGCAAGGAGTTCGACCTGCTCGCGCTGCTCGCACAGCGGCCCGGTGTGGTCTTCCGGCGGGAGCAGATCATCAGCGAGGTGTGGCGCACCAGCTGGGAGGGGACCGGACGCACCCTGGAGGTGCACGTCGCCTCCCTGCGTTCCAAACTGCGCATGCCCGCGCTGATCGAGACCGTACGAGGCGTCGGCTACCGGCTCGTCGCCCCGGCCGCGTAGCGGGGACGGGTGCGCACCCGGCTGCTGCCGCTGCTCATCGTCCTGATGGCGGCCGTGCTCCTCGCCCTGGGCGTGCCGCTCGCCGTCAGCCTGGCCGCCGCCCAGCAGCAGAACGTCGTCGTCGACCGGATCGACGACACCGCGCGCTTCGCCGCGCTCGCCCAGTTCGTCACCGACGTCCCCACCGCGTCCCGCCCGTCCACCACCGACGAGCGCCGGCAGACCCTGCGCCGCGAACTCGACAGCTACCACGGCGTCTACGGCATCCGCGCGGGCGTCTTCTACAGCAATGACGCGGCCATGGCCAACGCACCCGGCGACTGGCTCCTACCGCGGACGGGGGAGGTGCGGGAGGCCTTCGACGAGGCGCTGCTCAGCCGCCGCAGCCACGACCCGCGCCAGGTGTGGCCCTGGCAGCGCGGCCGGCTGGTCGTCGCCTCACCGGTGATCCGGGACGGGGACGTGGTGGCGGTCGTGGTCACCGACTCGCCCACCGGGCAACTGCGCTCGCGCATCCTGCGCGGCTGGCTGGTCATCGGGGCCGGGGAGGCCGCCGCGATGCTGCTCGCCGTCGGTGCCGCGCTGCGGCTGACCGGCTGGGTGCTCAGACCGGTGCGCATCCTGGACGCCACCACGCACGACATCGCGACCGGGCGCCTGAAGTCCCGGGTCGCGGTCGGTGGCGGCCCGCCGGAACTCAGGCGGCTGGCCCGATCGTTCAACGAGATGGCGGACAACGTCGAGGACGTCCTGGAGCAGCAGCGCGCCTTCGTCGCGGACGCCTCGCACCAATTGCGCAATCCGCTGTCGGCGCTGCTGCTGCGCATCGAACTGCTCGCCCTGGAGCTACCGGAGAACAACGCGGAGATCGCCTCGGTGCGCACCGAGGGCAAGCGCTTGGCACAGGTCCTGGACGACCTGCTCGACCTGGCGCTGGCCGAGCACGCCGAGGCCGACCTCCGGCTGACCGACATCGGCGCGCTGGCCGAGGAGCGGGTGGCGGCCTGGGCACCGACCGCCGACGCCAAGGGCGTCCGGCTCACCGGTGACTGCCCTCCGACGACCGGCTGGGCCGACCCGATCACCCTGTCCAGCGCGCTGGACGCGGTGATCGACAACGCCGTGAAGTTCACGCCCGAGGACGGCACGGTCGAGGTCAGCGTGGCCTCCAACGGCGACAGCACGACCGTCCGGGTCAGCGACACCGGGCCCGGACTGACCGATGAGGAACTCACACGCGTGGGCGACCGTTTCTGGCGTAGCGGCCGTCACCAGAACGTCAAGGGTTCCGGGCTCGGTCTGTCCATCACCCGTGCCCTGCTCGCCGCGGGCGGCGGCTCGATCGGCTGCGCGCACCACGAGCCGCGGGGGCTGACGGTCACGGTCACGCTGCCGCGGCACGCCGAGCCGCGCTAGACACCCTCCAGAACCGGCCGGGCGCGCGTGCCCCGCGCGAAGCCCGCTACGGCTTGACCGACTGGTAGTAGCGCCGGGCGCCCTCCTGCAGGGGCAGCGGGTCGGTGTAGATGGCGGTGCGCAGGTCGACCAGCTGCGCTGAGTGGACATGGGCGCCGATGTCGTCCCGGCTCTTGATCACCGTGCGGGTCACCCACTCGGTCAGCCGGGGATCCATGTCCGCGCGGGTCATCAGCACGTTGGACACCGCGATCGTCGCCACCGTCGAGCCGTGCTGCACGCGCGCGTACGCCGACTCGGGGATGTTGGTGGCCCGGTAGTAGCGCCCGGCCTCGCCGGCCGCGTGCAGCTTGGCGACGAGGTCGCCGTCGATCGGCACGAACTTGAAGCCGGCCTTCCTGGCCAGCCCCTCCAGCCCCTTCGTGGGCAGCCCGCCCGACCAGAAGAAGGCGTCGATCTTGCCCTGTGCGAGGCGCGAGGGCCCGACGTCTATGCCGTCCGACACCGGCGTGATGTCCTTGTGCGGGTCGATGCCGGCGGCCCTGAGCACCCGGTCGGCGATCAGCCGCACCCCGGAGTCGGGCAGGCCGGTGGCCACCCGCTTGTGCCGCAGGTCCGCGACGCTGTCGACGTCCGAGTCACGCGGCACGATGAGCTGCACATAGTCGTCGTACAGCCGGGCCACTCCACGCAGCCGGCCGGACGAGCCGGGGTGCCGCCGCTCGTACGTCCCCACCGCGTCGGCCGCCGCGATCGTGAAATCGGCGTGCCCGTCGACCACCCGCTGCACGTTCTGCTGGGAGCCGGCGCTGTTCAGCAGCTTCACCTTCAGGCCTGGCATGTCCTTGGCCATCTCGTTGCGCAGCCGCTGGCCGTACTCCTCGTAGACCCCGCGGGACGTGCCCGTACTGAAGACGATCGTCCCGCTCGGCGGCTTCTCGCCCAGGGGAAGCAGCCACCACAGCAGCAGCCCGAGGACCACGGCGCCGGCGGCCGCGCTCTGCAGCGCCCGGCGCCTGCTGACACGGGGGAACACCTTGGACATGCGGGCGATCCTGCCAGCCGCCCGCCGGGCTGACCAGGGCCGGGGTCACCGCGGGGTGCGGCGGCGGCGGCGCGGGCCCGGGCTGTCGGTGGCGGCCGTTAGAGTCGCGGCATGAGCACTTCGCCCGCCCGGCTCGTCCGCGAATTCCACCTCGCCTTCGGCCTCGACGCCCACAGCACGCCCACCGAAGTGGCTCCCGACCTGGCCGCGCACCGCGGGGAGCTGCTCGCCGAGGAGGCCGCGGAGGTCGCCGAGGTGTCGGTCGAGGGTCCGCTGGACCGGCTCGCGCACGAGCTGGCCGACGTGGTGTACGTGGCGTACGGCACCGCGCTGGTCCACGGTGTCGACCTCGACGAGGTGATCGCCGAGATCCACCGCGCCAACATGAGCAAGCTGGGCCCCGACGGCCAGGTCGCCCGGCGTGCCGACGGCAAGGTCCTCAAGGGGGAGCACTACCGGGCGCCGGACGTGTCGGCCGTGCTGCGCCGCCAGGGCTGGACCGCGGACGGCGCGGCCTGACACCCGGCCGTACGGCGACTCCCCGGCCGACGGCCCGGAGGGCGGGCCCCATCAGCATGCCGTTCTGGTAGATCGACATCAGGCCCGTGCCGGCGTCACCGTCGACGGGAGCGGTGTAGGTGACCAGGAGGTGCGTCCAGGTCCCCGGGGACCCGGTACCGGTGTCCCCTTCCGCGGTGGGGAAGGACGGCCACCAACCTCACCCCGCAGTACGACTCGTCCATGCCGCTCACCGTCGGCGGCCGCGTCAACAGCCCCGACGCGACGTCGCCGTACAACGCCTTCCCCGGCTCCGTCGCGGACGTATCTCCTCTGAGAGGAGCGACAACGGCGATGCCGATGACGCCACCACCCGACGACCCCGTAGCGGTGCAGCTGATCGCCGCCCTCAACGACCCCGGGGTACCGGAGGGGGATCAGCCGGACGCGGCGATGGACCTGTACGAGCACTCCGGCCCCTGGCTGGAGCAGGCCGTCTTCGAGATCCTGCGGCGCGAGGACTTCCGGAGCGTGCTGGCCCAGCTGTGTGCCGAGTCGCTCGCGGAGATCTGGGCCAGGGAGGGCAGGGTCGACGAGGCCTTCTTCCCGGAGCTCCGGGGCCGGCCCTGGACGAGGTGCTCGGCATCCTTGGACCGCGTGCACCGCACCTGATCCCACCCGGGACGCGGGGAGGTTGACCCGCCCGCCGCCCTCCGTTTCCCTGCCGAGGACCGGGACGGGGCTCTTCCGGCGAGCGCCTACCCTTGTCCCATGACCAGCAGCAGCGACCGGAGCCCCGCAGTGGACGTGTCCGCACCCAAGAGTTACGAGATCCGCACGTACGGATGCCAGATGAACGTCCATGACTCGGAGCGACTGGCCGGGCTGCTGGAGGACGCCGGGTACGTACGCGCCCCCGAGGGTTCCGACGGGGACGCCGACGTCGTCGTGTTCAACACGTGCGCGGTGCGTGAGAACGCCGACAACCGGCTGTACGGCAACCTCGGCCGGCTCGCGCCGCGCAAGGCGTCCCGGCCCGGCATGCAGATCGCGGTCGGCGGCTGCCTGGCGCAGAAGGACCGCGACACCATCGTGAAGAAGGCGCCCTGGGTGGACGTCGTCTTCGGTACGCACAACATCGGCAAGCTGCCCGTCCTGCTGGAGCGCGCACGCGTCCAGGAAGAGGCGCAGGTCGAGATCGCCGAGTCGCTGGAGGCCTTCCCCTCCACGCTGCCGACCCGGCGCGAGAGCGCGTACGCGGCCTGGGTGTCGATCTCCGTCGGCTGCAACAACACCTGCACCTTCTGCATCGTCCCGGCGCTGCGCGGCAAGGAGAAGGACCGCCGCACCGGCGACATCCTCGCCGAGATCGAGGCCCTGGTCGGCGAGGGCGTCTCCGAGATCACCCTGCTCGGCCAGAACGTCAACGCGTACGGCTCCGACATCGGCGACCGCGAGGCCTTCAGCAAGCTGCTGCGCGCCTGCGGGAGCATCGAGGGCCTGGAGCGGGTGCGGTTCACGTCCCCGCACCCGCGCGACTTCACCGACGACGTCATCGCAGCCATGGCCGAGACGCCGAACGTCATGCCGCAGCTCCACATGCCGCTGCAGTCCGGCTCGGACACCGTGCTCAAGGCGATGCGCCGCTCGTACCGGCAGGAGCGCTACCTCGGGATCATCGAGAAGGTCCGCGCCGCCATCCCGCACGCGGCGATCACCACCGACATCATCGTGGGCTTCCCCGGCGAGACCGAGGAGGACTTCGAGCAGACCCTGCACGTCGTCCGCGAGGCGCGGTTCGCGCAGGCCTTCACCTTCCAGTACTCCAAGCGGCCCGGCACCCCCGCCGCGACCATGGAGGACCAGATCCCCAAGGAGGTCGTCCAGGCCCGCTACGAGCGGCTGGTCGCCCTCCAGGAGGAGATCTCCTGGGAGGAGAACAAGAAGCAGGTCGGCCGGACGCTCGAGCTGATGGTGGCCGAGGGCGAGGGCCGCAAGGACGGCGCCACCCACCGGCTCTCCGGGCGCGCCCCCGACAACCGCCTGGTCCACTTCACCAAGCCGGAGCAGGAGGTGCGCCCCGGTGACGTCGTCACCGTCGAGGTCACCTACGCCGCCCCGCACCACCTCCTCGCCGAGGGCCCCGTCCTCGACGTGCGCCGCACGCGCGCGGGAGACGCATGGGAGAAGCGCAACGCCGCCAAGCCGGCGGGCGTGCTGCTCGGCCTGCCGAAGATCGGCGTTCCGGCTCCGCTGCCCGCCGTCGCGAGCGGCTGCGGCTGCGACTGAGCGGCTCGGGCGCCGGCCGGCGGGCGGTTCGACCCGGGTTCCGGGACCGGTCCGCGTCTCGGCGCGGAGCTCGGCGTGGGGTAACGCTCCGTCTGCGTACGGCGTTACCCTGCCGGTCATGCTTGTCGCCGCCGCTGTCTGCCCCTGCCCACCGCTGCTCGTGCCCGAGGTGGCCGCGGGTGCCGCACCGGAACTGGACCCCGCGCGCGTGGCGTGCGCCGACGCGCTCGGCGTGCTGGCCGCCGCCCGCCCCGACACGCTCGTGGTCGTCGGGCCCGCCGAGCGCAGCGGGCGCGGACGGCACCCGCAGGGCGCCCGCGGGTCCTTCCGCGGCTTCGGTGTCGACGTCGCCGTACGGCTCGGCCCCGCCACGGACGCCGCCGGCGAGCGTGAGCTGCCGCCGTCGCTGGCCGTCGCGGCCTGGCTGCTGGAGCGCACCGGCTGGGCGGACGCCCCGATCGAGGGGCTCGGCGTCGGGGAACCGCTCGAACCCGGGCGGTGCGTGGAGACCGGCAGGGAGCTGGGTGCCCGGGCCGGGCGGGTCGCGATGCTGGTGATGGGGGACGCGAGCGCTTGCCGCACCCTCAAGGCGCCGGGCTACCTCGACGAGCGGGCGGCCCCCTTCGACGCTGCCGTGGCACGTGCTCTGGGCACGGCGGACGTGGCGGCGCTTCAGGCCCTGGACCCCGGACTGGCGTACGAACTGAAGGCCTGCGGACGCGCGCCCTGGCAGGTTCTCGCGGGGGCGGCGGAGGGCGCGGGCCTGGAGGGCGCGCTGCTGTACGAGGACGCGCCCTACGGAGTGGGATACCTGGTCGCCACCTGGTCGTAGGCCCCCGAGCGGGCCGCGCGAAACGGCGGACGGCCGGGAGGCTTGGTACTCCGCGGCCGTCCGGCGAGGCGTGTGCCGTTCAGGAGGTGGGCGGCGGGCCCTCCGGCCGGGCCGGGGGCTTCGCACCGCTGACGTGCGGCTCCTCCTTGTGCGCGAGGCGGTCCATCGCCTCCTTCGCCCTGCCCGTGCCGGCCTGGATCCGGTCGGAGTACTTGCCCTTGGTCCGCTCGTCCACGGCACGCGCGGCCTTGTCGATGCCGTGCTGCACCCGGTCCCCGTGCCGGCTCGCCAGATCCGACACCTTGTCCTTGGCCGGACCCAGCCTGGCCTTCATGTTCTCCAAAAGACCCATACTCCACCTTCCCTGACGGGGACGGTCACCTGCGGGCGCCCTCCCCGGCCTCGCTGTCGGCGGCCTCGTCCGCGGACTGCTGCTTGGGGATCTCCGCGCTTTCGGCACCCTCGGCGTCATCGGCCGCGCGGGTTCCCGAGTCGTCCGTCCCGGCCGCCGCGCCCGCGTGCCCGTCGTCGGACGAGCCCGGCGCGTCCGCCGTCCGCGCACCCTCGGCCGCCTCCGGCCCCGCGGCCTCCTCCGGCGCGTCGTCGCCTCGGACCTCGGCGGCCGACGCCTCCTGCTTCGCCTTCGACCTGCCGAGAAGCCGTGCAAAAACGCCCATAACCACTCCATACGTTACTCGTGCGGGCGAAATCCCGCGTCAAGCGGTGCGTCCGTTTGCGCCACCCGGCTCACCGCCTCCAAAGACCGAGCGGGCGGTACCCCGGTGCAACGAACCGGCATGCGCGCCGTCACGTAACTCGTTCGAGGCGCGGCCGTGAGGTTTGCGAGACTGGTGCGGTGAGCAGCGCAGCCCCCGCCCCCCGCGTCATCGCCGTCGTCGGCCCCACAGCGGCCGGAAAGTCCGATCTCGGCGTGTTCCTGGCCCAGCGACTCGGCGGCGAGGTCGTCAACGCCGACTCCATGCAGCTGTACCGAGGGATGGACATCGGCACCGCCAAACTGACGCCCGAGGAACGGGCCGGTGTCCCGCACCATCTGCTGGACATCTGGGACGTGACGGCCGCCGCCTCGGTCGCCGAATATCAGAAACTCGCCCGCGCGCGGATCGACGCGCTGCTCGCCGAGGGCCGTTGGCCGATCCTGGTCGGCGGCTCCGGGCTGTACGTACGCGGGGCGGTCGACAACCTCGAGTTCCCCGGCACCGACCCCTTGATCCGGGCCCGCCTGGAGGAGGAGCTGGCGCTGCGCGGCTCCGGCGCGCTGCACGCCCGCCTGGCCGCCGCCGACCCCGCCGCCGCCCGCGCCATTCTGCCCGGCAACGGCCGCCGCATCGTCCGTGCCCTGGAGGTGATCGAGCTCACCGGGCAGCCCTTCACCGCGAACCTCCCCGGCCACGACTCCGTCTACGACACCGTGCAGATCGGCGTGGACGTCGCCCGTCCCGAGCTCGACGAGCGCATCGCGGTCCGGGTCGACCGGATGTGGGAGGCGGGGCTGGTGGACGAGGTGCGCGCGCTGGAGGCGCGGGGGCTGCGCGAGGGCCGTACGGCCTCACGCGCGCTCGGCTACCAGCAGGTGCTCGCCGCGCTCGCCGGGGAATGCACCGAAGCGGAGGCGCGGGCCGAGACCGTACGCGCTACCAAACGCTTCGCGCGCCGCCAGGACTCCTGGTTCCGGCGCGATCCGCGGGTGCACTGGCTGAGCGGTGCGGCGGCGGACCGCGGGGAACTCCCGCGGCTGGCCCTGGCTGTGGTCGAACGACCGGTTACAGCCTGATCACGTGATGGCATCGGGATGCGCCGCCGGTCAGCGCGGCCTGTGACGCCGTGCCATCATCGAGCTTCGATCGACCAAGTGGAGTCCTAGTTGGGAGGGCGCGTGGCGATGGAGGCCGGCCCTCGCGACACCGCACGAAGTGCCGAGATCACGACCGACCCCGGTGAACCGGAACAGGGCGAGGACCGCCTGTCCGACGACGCGGGGCGTCTCACGGACGACGGCCCCGACGACACCGAGGGCGGCGTCACCGCCGACGGCCCGGCGCCCGAGGAGATGTATGCGAGCGGTCCGGAGGTCGAGGTCGAGCTGCGTCCGCAGCGGCGGCTGCGCATCTGGCAGCTCGCGCCGATCGTGGCCCTGGCCGCGGGCGGCTCCCTGATGTTCGCCTTCCCGCTCGCCTTCGACTTCGGCGACAGCGGCGCGGTCATCGCCATGCTGGGCCTGCTGATCTGCTCCTGCGCCGCGGGCTGGGGCATGATGGCCGCCCGCCGGGTGGGCTACACCTGGCCGGGCCTGCCGGCGCGCGGCTCCGGACGCCGCCCCGACTGGCGGGTCGTCCTCGCCTACGTGCTCCTGGTGGCCCTCGTGGCCGTCCTCGCCGTGTGGCGCGTGGCCCGGCTGCGCTAGCCGCTGCCTCCCCCGGCGTCGCCGCCCTTGTCCTACCGACCCCGTACGATCGAGGAATGAGCACGCGGATCGCCTTCCTCAAGGGTCACGGCACCGAGAACGACTTCGTGATCGTCCCGGACCCGGAGAACACCCTCGACCTGACCCCGGCCGAGGTCGCCGCCCTGTGCGACCGCCGGGCCGGCATCGGCGGCGACGGGGTGCTGCACGTCGTGCGGTCCGCCGCGCACCCGGAGGCCAGGGAGATGGCGGCCGTGGCGGAGTGGTTCATGGACTACCGCAACGGCGACGGCTCGATCGCCGAGATGTGCGGCAACGGCACCCGTGTGTTCGCCCGCTACCTCCAGCACGCCGGTCATGTGGCCGAAGGTGACATCGCGATCGCCACGCGCGCGGGCGTGAAGAGCGTCCACATCGCCAAGGACGGAGACGTCACCGTCGGAATGGGCAGCGCACTCCTGCCCGAGGGCGAGGTCACGGTGAGCGTGGGTGAGCGCAGTTGGCCCGCACGCAATGTGAACATGGGCAACCCGCACGCCGTCGCCTTCGTCGACGACCTCGGGCACGCCGGTGACCTGCTCTCCCCGCCGCCGTTCGCCCCCGCCACCGCCTACCCGCAGGGCGTCAACGTCGAGTTCGTCGTCGACCGCGGCCCGCAGCACGTGGCGATGCGGGTGCACGAGCGCGGTTCCGGCGAGACCCGCTCGTGCGGCACGGGCGCCTGTGCCGTCGCCGTGGCCGCCGCCCGCCGGGACGGAGCCGACCCGGCCCGCACCGGCACCCCGGCGACGTACACCGTGGACGTGCCCGGCGGCCGCCTGGTCATCACCGAGCGGCCCGACGGCGAGATCGAGATGACCGGACCGGCCGTGATCGTCGCCGAGGGCGAGATCGACGCCGAGTGGCTGGAAAGCGCGCTTCGCTGATCTGGTGAGACGCCGGTCGTGGCGGCTCCCGGATGCCCGGATCAGCGATTTCCGGCGGCCGGGGGCCATTCGAAACCGCGGCCGAGCGCAGTGCAGGTGGCGCAAACTCTAAACCTCCTTGTCGTCGCTCGATTGGGTGATCCGTTTCACGCTCGGCGAGAGGCGGTCAGCCGCACGTGATGGGCTCGGTAGCATCAAGCACCGGCACGGACGGGGGAACGTCGCCATCCCTGAGCCGCGCATGCCCCGGGCTCCGTCCGCCGGTCCACGAGCCGGAGGTGCCCATGAGTGCGGAGGCCACAAACCCTGCGAACCCCGGCCCGGCCGCGGCGGCGCCCGCGGCGGTCCGCCGGAAGTCCCGGGCCAGGATCGACCTGCGCCGGCTCGGCCGGGCCGCGCTGCTCGGCCCCACCGCGCGCGACAAGCTGCCCGACGCCATCAGCCACGTCGTCGACGCCCACCGCGCCCATCACCCCGACGCCGACCTCGAGCCGCTGCGCCGCGCCTACGTCCTGGCCGAGTCCTCGCACCGCGGCCAGATGCGCAAGAGCGGCGAGCCGTACATCACGCACCCCCTGGCCGTGACCCTGATCCTCGCCGAACTCGGCGCGGAGACGACGACCCTGACGGCCTCTCTGCTCCACGACACCGTCGAGGACACCGACGTGACGCTGGATCAGGTACGGGAACAGTTCGGCGAGGAAGTGCGTTATCTCGTCGACGGCGTCACCAAGCTGGAGAAGGTCGACTACGGGGCCGCCGCCGAGCCCGAGACCTTCCGCAAGATGCTCGTCGCCACGGGCAGCGACGTGCGGGTGATGTCGATCAAGCTCGCCGACCGCCTGCACAACATGCGCACCCTCGGCGTGATGCGCCCCGAGAAACAGGAGCGGATCGCCAAGGTCACCCGGGACGTCCTCATCCCGCTCGCCGAACGTCTCGGCGTACAGGCACTGAAGACCGAACTGGAGGACCTCGTCTTCGCCATCCTCCACCCCGAGGAGTACGAACACACCCGGGAACTGATCGCCGGGAACGCGGCCCACCCCGACGACACCCTCGCGGAGACCGCCGAGTCGGTCCGCGCGGTGCTGCGCGAGGCCGACATCGCCGCCGAAGTCCTCATCCGCCCACGGCACTTCGTCTCCGTCCACCGGGTGGCCCGCAAGCGGGGACAGCTGCGCGGCGCCGACTTCGGCCGGCTGCTGGTGCTCGTGGCGGAGGACGCCGACTGCTATGGCGTCCTGGGCGAGCTGCACACGTGCATGACGCCGGTCGTCTCCGAGTTCAAGGACTTCATCGCCGTACCCAAGTTCAACCTCTACCAGTCGCTGCACACCGCCGTCGCCCGCGCCGACGGGCAGGTCGTCGAGGTCCTCATCCGCACCCACCAGATGCACCGGGTCGCCGAGGCCGGCGTCGTCGCGCTCGGCAACCCCTACGCCCCCGGGGCAGACGACCCCGCCGACGGCGAGCGCGCCGACCCCACCCGCCCGGGCTGGCTCTCCCGCCTCCTCGACTGGCAGGAGGCCGCGCCCGACCCCGACACCTTCTGGTCCACCCTGCGCGAAGACCTCGCGCAGGACCGTGAGATCACCGTGTTCCGGCCGGACGGCGGTGCCCTCGGTCTCCCTGAGGGCGCCAGCTGTGTCGACGCCGCCTACGCCCAGTACGGCGAGGACGCCCACGCCTGCATCGGCGCCCGTGTCAACGGCCGCCTGGCCACCCTCAGCACCGTGCTGCGGGACGGCGACACGGTCCAGCTCCTCATGGGTCAGGATCCGGCGTCCGAGCCCTCCCGAGAGTGGCTGGAGCACGCCCACACCGCCGCGGCGCGGATCGCCATCCAGCGGTGGCTGACCGCGCATCCCGGCGGCAGCGGCGAGGCGCGGGCCGAGGAGGCGGAACGTGCCACCGGGAGCGCGGCCGGCGAGGCGGCTCTCCGGCCCGCCGGGCCCGAGAGCGCGGGCGTCACCCGCTCCCGCGGCGCCGACGTGCTCCTGGACCGCCCGGGGGCCACCGTGCGACTCGCGGGATGCTGTACGCCCGTACCGCCCGACGCGATCACCGGTTTCGCCGTGCGCGGGGGAGTGGTGACCGTGCACCGGGTGGAGTGCGCCGCGGTGGCGGAGATGAACAACCGGGGGCGCACCGAGATCGACGTGCGCTGGGGGGACACCACCGAGTGCCGGGTCACTCTTGTCGCCGAATCGTTCGGCCGCCCGCATCTGCTGGCCGACCTGACCGAGGCGATCGCTCTGGCCGGTGTCGACATCGTCTCCGCGACCGTGGAACCCCCCAGTCAGCAGCGGGTCCGCCACACCTACACGCTCCAGCTCCCCGACGCGGCCCACCTCCCGGGCCTCATGCGGGCGATGCGCGACGTGCCGGGGGTGTTCGACGTGGCCCGGGCCCAGCACCAGGCACCCGCGTCCTGAGGAGCCACCAGCCACCGAAGGCGCCCGGATTCCTGAAGAAGGCTGTGCGCGACCAACCCGATCGGGTGGGCCCGGCGCGCGTCGCCGTCGTGCCGCACGCGCGCGCTGGTAGCGGTGGTGCATGCCGCTCACCCTCCGCCGGGGCCGGAACCCACGCCCCTTCCGCCGCCGGAAGGCCGCCCTGCTCGCCTCCGCCGTCTCCGTCTGCCTGCTCGCCGCCGCCGCCCCGGCCGAGCCCCTGGGCGTCGGTGACCGGCTCTTCCCGACCCTGGGCAACCCCGGATACGACGTGGCGTCGTACGACCTGTCCTTCACGTATTCCGGAAAGAACGACAAGCCGCTGCGGGCCGTCACGACCATCAGCGCCTGGACGACCACCGGCCTGGACCGCCTCAACCTCGACTTCGCGCACGGCACCGTCGAGTCCGTCGAGGTCGACGGCCGCCCCGCCGCCTTCACCGGCGCGGGCGAGGATCTCGTGGTCACGCCGGAGCACCGGCTGCCCCGGGGCGTCTGGACGCGGATCACCGTGAAGCACACCAGCGAGCCGGTCAGCGCCAAGGGGCAGGACGGCGGCTGGGTACGCACCACCGACGGCCTGGCGATGGCCAACCAGGCCGACGCCGCCCACCTGGTCTTCCCGTGCAACGACCACCCGTCCGACAAGGCGATGTTCACCATCCGGGTCACCGCTCCGAACGACTACACCGCCGTGGCCAACGGCCTGCCCACCGGCGCCGAGCGCGTCGGCCGTGCCACCACCTGGACCTACCGCACCCAGCACCCCATGGCCACCGAACTCGCCCAGGTGTCCATCGGCCGCTCGGCCGTGGTGCGCCGTACGGGACCGCACGGGCTGCCGGTCCGCGACGTCGTGCCCAGCGCCGACCGCAAGGCGCTCGAACCCTGGCTCGCGAAGACGCCCGGCCAGATCGCCTGGCTGGAGAGCAAGGTCGGGTCCTACCCGTTCGAGACGTACGGCGTGCTCATGGCGCAGGCCTCCACCGGTTTCGAACTGGAGACGCAGACCCTCTCGCTCTTCGAGAAGGACCTCTTCACGAAGCCCGCCTACCCCGCCTGGTACGTCGATTCGGTCATGGTGCACGAGCTGTCCCACCAGTGGTTCGGCGACAGCGTCAGCCCTCGCACCTGGTCCGACGTCTGGCTGAACGAGGGGCACGCCACCTGGTACGAGTCCCTCTACGCGCAGGAGAAGTCGAAGCGGCCCATGGAGGACCGCATGAAGGCCGCCTACGGCGCCTCCGACCGCTGGCGGACCGACGGCGGCCCCCCGGCTCGGCCCAAGGCGCCCGCGCCCGGCCAGAAGATCAGCATCTTCCGGCCCAACATCTACGACGGCGCGGCGCTGGTGCTCTACGCCCTGCGTCAGGAGATCGGCACGCGGGCCTTCGAACGCCTGGAGCGGACCTGGGTGCGGGAGCACCGCGACTCGACAGCCACCACCGCCGATTTCGTCCGGCTGGCCTCGGCCGTCGCCGGCCGCGACCTCACCGGCTTCTTCCAGCCCTGGCTGTACGGCGAGAAGACCCCGCCGATGCCCGGCCACCCGGACTGGAAGAGCGGCAAGTCCGCCAAGGAACCCAAGCGGTACAAGGGCGGTAGGAAGGGTGGGGGCCGGGAATAACACGGTGACGAGCCGTCCCGCGCCGTGCGACCATCTTGAGGTCGGCGCGGCGCGGGACACGGGAATCTCCCGGGGTACTCGTGCGTTGTCCCTGATGACCGCCGACTCGGCATTTCCACCGACGTAAGGATCCAATGACCTCCTCTTCTTCCCCTTCCCAGGACACCAAGCGCCTCGCGCACGACTATCCCGAAGGTCTTCGGGCCGATGCCCTGATGGAAGAGGACGTCGCCTGGAGCCAGGAGATCGACGGCGAGCGGGACGGTGAGCAGTTCGACCGCTCCGAGCGCGCGGCCCTGCGCCGCGTCGCGGGCCTCTCCACCGAGCTGGAGGACGTCACCGAGGTCGAGTACCGCCAGCTCCGCCTGGAGCGGGTCGTGCTCGTCGGGGTGTGGACCACCGGGACCGTCCAGGACGCGGACAACTCCCTCGCGGAGCTGGCCGCCCTCGCGGAGACCGCGGGCGCACTCGTGCTCGACGGAGTGATCCAGCGCCGGGACAAGCCCGACGCCGCCACCTACATCGGCTCCGGCAAGGCGCTGGAGCTGCGCGACATTGTCATCGACACGGGCGCGGACACCGTCATCTGCGACGGTGAGCTGAGCCCGGGCCAGCTCATCCAGCTCGAGGACGTCGTCAAGGTCAAGGTCATCGACCGCACGGCCCTGATCCTCGACATCTTCGCGCAGCACGCCAAGTCCCGAGAGGGCAAGGCGCAGGTCGCCCTGGCGCAGATGCAGTACATGCTGCCCAGGCTGCGAGGCTGGGGTCAGTCCCTGTCCCGCCAGATGGGTGGCGGTCGCGGCGGTCTGGCGACCCGTGGCCCCGGTGAGACCAAGATCGAGACGGACCGGCGCCGTATCCGCGAGAAGATGGCGAAGATGCGCCGGGAGATCGCGGACATGAAAACCGGCCGCGAGATCAAGCGCCAGGAGCGCCGGCGCAACAAGGTGCCGTCCGTGGCCATCGCGGGCTACACCAACGCCGGAAAGTCCTCCCTGCTCAACCGCCTGACGGGCGCGGGCGTCCTGGTCGAGAACGCGCTGTTCGCGACCCTCGACCCGACCGTCCGCCGGGCCGAGACCCCGAGCGGGCGGCTGTACACGCTGGCCGACACCGTCGGCTTCGTCCGGCACCTGCCGCACCACCTGGTCGAGGCGTTCCGCTCCACCATGGAGGAGGTCGGCGACTCCGACCTGATCCTGCACGTGGTGGACGGCTCGCACCCGGTCCCCGAGGAGCAGCTGGCCGCCGTGCGCGAGGTGATCCGGGACGTCGGCGCCACCGGCGTACCCGAGATCGTCGTGATCAACAAGGCGGACGCGGCCGACCCGCTGGTGCTCCAGCGGCTGCTGCGGGTGGAGAGGCGCTCCATCGCCGTCTCGGCCCGCACCGGCCAGGGCATCGAGGAACTGCTCGCGCTGATCGACAACGAGCTGCCCCGCCCCTCGGTCGAGGTCGAGGCGCTCGTCCCGTACACCCACGGCAAGCTCGTCGCCCGCGCCCACACCGAGGGCGAGGTGATCTCCGAGGAGCACACCGCGGAGGGAACCCTGCTCAAGGTCCGGGTGCACGAGGAGCTGGCCGCGGACCTGGCGCCCTACACACCGACGCCCGCGGCCTGACCCCAGGGCGACCCGGCGTGTGCGAGAGGCCCGCCACCTCGTTGCGGGTGGCGGGCCTCTCGTCATCGGCTCACGGGTCTCGTCACCGTCCGCCGTACGCGCGGCCCATGTCCGGGTAGAGCGCTTCGGCCTCCTTGCCCAGCCGCGGGGCGGCGAGCCAGGGGTGGCGGACCGGACGACGGCAGGATCCCTCCTGGCCATCTCGCCGCAGTCCGGTCCCGTGCGGTGCGGCAGGCTTTACCGTCCGGCGAACTTCTTGCTGACCGAGTCGTAGACGCCCTTGGCCACCTCACCCAGACGGGGGCCCGCCAGCCAGCCCGCGCGCACCGGGCCGATCGAGGTGTTGGACACCAGGGCGGACTTGCCGTCCGAGCCGGTCTCCACCCAGCCGCCGCCGGAGGAGCCGCCGGTCATCGTGCAGCCGATGCGGTACATCGTCGGGTCCGACTTGGCGAGGGACAGCCGGCCCGGCTTGTCCTGGCACTGGTAGGCCAGCTGGCCGTCGTACGGAGCCGCGGCGGGGTAGCCCGTCGCAGTGATGCTCTGCACCTTCGGCACGGCCGGGGCGCCGAAGTTCACCGGAAGCGCTCCGCCGACCGTCTCCTCCAGCGACTTGCCCGCGTTGCCCTGCTCCGGCGTCACATGGATGACCGCGAAGTCGTACGAGGCGCCGTTGCCGCCGGTGCGGCCGCCCTGGTCGATCCACTGCTGCGAGGTCTTCGCCGCGTCGGCCCACCAGACGCCGTACGGGGCGACCTCGGCCCGGCTCGCGTCCTGCAGCTCGGCGTTCGACCTGCCCTGGTTGTTGTACGACGGCACGAAGGCGATGTTGCGGTACCAGCCACCGCTCTTGCCGGCGTGCACGCAGTGGCCGGCCGTCCAGATGAGGTTGGACTTGCCCGGGTGCGCCGGGTCCTGCACGACCGTCGCCGAGCAGACCATCGTGCCCTCGGGAGAGTCGAAGAAGACCTTGCCCGACGTGGCCGCGTTGGCGTGGTACGGCGGCCTGACCGCCTGGGCCGTGACCGGCGCCGGGGTCGGGTCCGTCACGCCCTGGTCGCCGGAGATGTCGTTGTCGTCGACGCGCTTGGCCGGGTCGTCGGCGTCCCGCATCCGGTCCGGGTCCCACAGACCCTTGATGATGGGGTTGATGAAGTCGTTGGCCTCGCGCAGCCAGTCGTCCCTGTCCCAGTTCTGCCAGGCGCCGTTCTTCCACTTGTCGACATCGATCCCGTGCTCCTTGAGCTTCTGACGGATGTCGTCCGGGATCTTGATCTTGCCGTCACCGGTGCCGCCCTGGGTGGCGGCGGCGGTCGGCCTGTCGTCGGCGTTGTCGTCACCGTCGCCGTTGCAGGCCGTGGCGGTCAGCGCCAGTGCCGAGACGAGGGCGACCGTCGCCGGCACGAGGGAGGTCCTGCGCGGCGCGCCCCTCCCTCGGCGAACGGTGAACGACGGCCGTATGGATCGCATGCTGTTGACTCCCCCTGAGATGAAGGTACTCGGCGCTTCGGTCCCGGCACCGGCACCGCACTCATGGGGAGTTGACGCCGGTCCACTGGTCCGCTGGGAACGGCATCACACACTATGCGTTCGCTGTGGGGGAGTTCCGACGGTCCGGCAACGGTTCGGCTACAAGCGGCCTGACCTGGAAGCACACGAGCCGCGGTTCCGTGCCCTCACGTCGTGGAGGACACGGAACCGCGGCTCGGCCGGTGCGGTGGCACGGGCGCCCGGGAGCCGGGGGAGTCCGGGGGCCCGGCAGCGCCCGGTCGTGCGGGAACCTCAGTCGCCGTGCAGGGCGTTCCTGATGGCGCCGACGGCGATCCTGCGGGCGACGCCGGTCGCGTGGCAGTCGCGCAGGCTGTCGAGCATCAGGAAGTCGTGCACCATTCCGAGCACCCGTACGGCGGTGACCGGGACGCCGGCCTCGCGCAGCCGGGCCGCGTAGGCCTCGCCCTCGTCGCGCAGCACATCGGCCTCGTCGGTGATCACGACGGCGGGCGGCAGGTCCCGGAGGTCGTCGAGGGAGGCACGCAGCGGAGAGGCGTAGCGCTCCTTCCGCTGGGAGTCGTCGGTCGTGTACTGGTCCCAGAACCAGAGCATGCCGTCCCGGGTGAGGTAGTAGCCCTCGGCGAACTGCAGATAGGACGCGGTGTCGAAGTTCGCGTCGGTCACCGGGTAGAGCAGCACCTGAGCGGCGAGGCGGACGTCACCGCGGTCCTTGGCCATCTGGGCGAGGACCGCGGACATGTTGCCGCCGACGGAATCGCCGCAGACGACCATGCGGGAGGCGTCGAGGCCCAGCTCGGCACCGTGCTCCACGACCCACCGCGCGACGGCGTAGTTCTGTTCGATCTGCGTGGGGTATCGGGCCTCGGGTGCCCGGTCGTAGACGGGGAAGACCGCGGCCGCGTCCGTCCCGACGGCCAGCTCGCGCACGAGACGGTCGTGGGTGTTCTCGTCGCCGAAGACCCAGCCGGCGCCGTGGATGTAGAAGATCACCGGCAGCGGGCCCTCGGCACCACCTGGCTTGACGACACGGACGCGGACGGTGCCCCACTCACCGGCGTCGACGTCGGTCCAGCTCTCGTCGACGGCCGGTTTGTCCACCCCTTCGCCGCTCTGCAGGCCGGCCAGGATGTCGCGCCCCTGCGCGGGAGGCACCTCGTAGATGCGGGGGTGCGCGGCGGTGGCGTCGGCGAGTTCCCTGGCCGCCGGCTCGAGCCGCGGCGTGGGCGGCGGGGGCAGGTTCGTCATGATCAACCTCCAGCGGATTCCGGTGCGGTGCGATCAGGGGCGCGGGCGGTGCCGGCCCGGTGCCGGGCACGCTCGCCTTCCAGCTTGCGCGGACATCGGGTGGGCGGCATCACGAGCGGCGAGTGGGTGGGGGCGGGGCGCTGGGGGCACCAGGGGGGGGTGCCACATGTGCGGGGACGCGGGGGCGGGGGCATCGGGAAGTTCGGCCCACCGCCCAGGGATCACAGGGATTACGGGGCAACCCGTAACCCTTGGGCCGGTGCGAGGTTGTAGGGGTGGGGGGTCCGCTGCCTGTGCCCGGTCCCCGCGGATCAACTCGCCTCTGGACAGCGGGGAGGACAGCGAGTCGTGGCCGTGACCGAGTCGATGGCTGAAGGTGCGTACGGGGAAAAGCGTGCGGTGCACGAGGGGATCCTGAGGCGCCAGTCGGCGCGTGAGTCCGCGGCCCGCACCTATGCGCGTGCCCTGCCCATCGTGCCCGTGCGGGCGCGGGGACTGACCATCGAGGGCGCCGACGGCCGCCGCTACCTGGACTGCCTCTCGGGAGCCGGAACCCTCGCCCTCGGCCACAACCATCCGGTGGTCCTGGAGGCCATCCGAAGAGTCCTCGACTCCGGCGCCCCGCTCTCGGTCCTCGACCTGGCGACGCCGGTGAAGGACGCCTTCATCACCGAGTTGTTCCGCACCCTGCCGTCCGGGCTCGCCGGCCGTGCCCGGGTGCAGTTCTGCGGGCCGGCGGGCACCGACGCCGTCGAAGCGGCGCTCAAACTCGTCCGCACCGCGACCGGACGCACCGGCATGCTCGCCTTCACCGGCGCCTATCACGGCATGACGGCCGGGGCCATGGCCGCCTCCGGCGGGGCCGGCGACGTACGGGTCGCGCGGCTGCCGTACCCGCAGGACTACCGCTGCCCCTTCGGGGTCGGCGGCCCGCGCGGTGCCGAACTCGCCGCGCGCTGGACCGAGTCCCTCCTCGACGACCCGAAGTCGGGCGTACCGCTCCCCGCCGGGATGATCGTCGAACCCGTCCAGGGCGAGGGCGGCGTGATCCCGGCGCCGGACGGCTGGCTGCGCCGCATGCGCGAGATCACCGCCGACCGGTCCATTCCGCTGATCGTGGACGAGATTCAGACCGGCGTCGGCCGCACCGGCGCCTTCTGGGCTGTTGAGCACAGCGGTGTCACACCCGACGTCCTGGTCCTGTCGAAGGCCATCGGCGGCAGCCTCCCGCTGGCCGTGGTCGTCTACCGCGACGACCTCGACGCCTGGCAGCCCGGCGCCCACGCGGGCACCTTCCGCGGCAACCAGCTCGCCATGGCCGCCGGAACGGCCACCCTGGCCCACGTGCGTGAGAACGCACTCGACGAGCGGGCCGCCGTCCTGGGCTCGCGGATGCTGTCCCAACTCCGCGAGCTGCGGGCGGCGTTCCCGTGCGTGGGTGACGTCCGGGGGCGGGGGCTGATGATCGGCATCGAGCTGGTGGATCCGGAGAGCGAGGCAACCGGACCGGGCGAGGATTCCTTCGCCGACGATCACCGGCTCGCCGCCGAAGGTCTCCGGCCGAGCCGCACGCCGCACCGCGCCGACCCCGAACTCGCGGCGGCCGTCCAACGCGAGTGCCTCCACCGGGGGCTCATCGTGGAACTCGGCGGTCGCCACGCCGGTGTCGTACGCCTCCTTCCACCGCTGACCATCACCGACGAGCAGGCGGCAGCCGTCATGGACCGCCTGGCCGACGCGGTGGCGGCGGCCCGCCGACAGCAGGACCACGGCCGCCGGCACCGCCATCACGACACCCCCGGCCCCGGCAATCACTAGCAGCCCCACCGGAGCAGCCATCGGAGCAGCCCCACCACCGGGGCCCGAGGAGCCGCCCACACCCGGTCCCTCCGTCGTGCCGAACGCACGCGGACGCGCGCCACGCGGCTGCCCGGCCCCCGTTCGGGCCCGCGACGACCGCACAGCGGCACGACCGCACGGCGGCGGAACGGACGGCGGCCGAGCGGACGCCGGGCGGACGGACGACGGGCCGTCCAGACGCGAACATCCCACCCCCCCCCGTATCCACAGCCCACCCCCTCCCGAGGAGCCGTCTTGAACGCCACCCCCGCACCCGACGGCCGTTCCGGCAGCCCCGACGAACACGGCGACTCCGGGACCCAGCCCTCTCACGTCCCGCTCGCCGAGTCGTTCCCCCAGCAGAAGCGACGAGCCCCGGACAGCATGAGCGCGGGAGCCCCTGACGCCGACCCGCTGGAGGACCCCGATCCCGGCACCGCCGCCCAGGCCGCCGCCGTCGAGAACCTCCTGCGCTGCTGGGTACGGGAGACCGGCCTCGCCGCCCCCGCCACCGGCACCCTTCGTATCCCGCTGCTCCGCAGTGGCACCGCGCTGATCGTCCAGATCCGGCACTGGTCCCCGGCGGGCTGGCACCGCTTCGGGCCGGTCCGCCTCGCCGGCGCCGAGACGGCTCCGCCCGTCGACGCGATCACTCTCGCGGCCCTCCTCGCCAGGGAGACATCCGGTGGCACCCGCGACACCCCCGGTGTCCCGGAGCAGCCCGGAGCCGTAGGCGACGGTGGCGACCTGGTCGCCAGGGTGGCCGACTCCCTGCGCCGCACCACGACGTTCATCAGCGACCGGCGCGCACGCCCGGACGACGGCCCCGACCTCTTCCTCAGCGCCGAGCAGTCCCTCCTCCTCGGACACCCCCTGCACCCGGCCCCGAAGAGCCGGGAAGGCCTGACCGAGGCCGAAGGCCCGCTGTACTCGCCGGAGTCACGCGGCTCGTTCCCGCTGCACTGGTGTGCCGTGGCCCCCTCCCTGCTGGCGGCCGACTCGGCCTGGACCGAGCGCGGCCGCACCGTTCCCGCGGACCGGCTCACCCAGCGGCTCGCCGGAACCGTCCCTCCCCTGCCCGACGGATACGCCGTGCTGCCGCTGCACCCCTGGCAGGCCAGGGAACTCAGGCACCGCGAGGCGGTCGCCGCCCTGCTCGACTCCGGAGCCCTCCGCGACCTCGGTCCGCTCGGCTCACCCTGGCACCCCACCTCCTCCGTACGCACCGTCCATCGACCCGACGCCCCCGCGATGCTGAAACTGTCGCTGGGCCTGCGCATCACCAACTCCCGTCGCGAGAACCTGCGCAAGGAACTCCACCGCGGAGTCGAGGTGCACCGGCTGCTGCGCGGCGGCCTCGCCCGTCAGTGGCGGGCCGCGCACCCCGCCTTCGACATCGTCCGCGATCCCGCCTGGCTCGCCGTCGACGATCCTGACGGGCGGCCCCTGCCCGGCCTCGACGTCATGATCAGGCACAACCCGTTCGCCCCGGCCGACGACGTGAGCTGCCTGGCCGGACTCGTCTCGCCCCGGCCCCTCGCCGAACCGGACACCGCCCCCTGGCCGACCAAGGGACCCTGGGCCCTGCGGTCACGCCTGGCGCGGCTCGTCGCGCGGCTCGCCGCACGCACCGGGCGCCCCGTCGGAGCCGTAGCCGCGGAGTGGTTCCTGCGCTACCTGGAACAGGTCGTCCGGCCCGTGCTCTGGCTGGACGGCGAGGCCGGAATCGCCCTCGAGGCCCATCAGCAGAACACGCTGGTCCTGCTCGACCGCGACGGCTGGCCCGCCGGCGGCCGGTACCGCGACAACCAGGGCTACTACTTCCGTGAGTCCCGGCGAGCCGAACTCGACGCGCGGCTGCCCGGCATCGGCGTGCACAGCGACACCTTCGTCGCCGACGAGGTGACCGACGAACGCTTCGCGTACTACCTCGCCATCAACAACGTGCTCGGGCTGATCGGCGCCTTCGGCTCCCAGCAACTCGCCGACGAACGACTGCTCCTTGCCGCGTTCCGCGGGTTTCTCACCGATGCCGCCTCGGGCCCACTCGCCCTGCGGACCCCGCTGCCCGGCCTGCTGCTCGAATCACCTGTCCTGCGCTGCAAGGCCAACCTGCTGACCCGGCTGCACGGCATGGACGAACTCGTCGGCCCGGTCGACACCCAGTCCGTCTACGTCACCATCGCCAACCCCCTTCACTCCTGAACGAACCGCCCTGCCCTTCCGCGTCTCCCTCGAACCTCCACCCCCTTCGCTGAAAGGAGCGCACCGTGCCCTCCACCGACACCAGTGCGGACACCGCATCCCCCGAGGACGGCGAGGCCACGCTGCATCTGCGCCTGCCCGCCGAGTTCGTCGCCCTCTTCTCCACTGCCGACCTGCTCGACGACGTGTCCGGCTGGGGGCCGGTCCTCACCCCTGCGGGCCTCTTCCAACTGGTCCCCGTGCGCCTGAACGACGACCTTCCGCTCATCCACCGCTGGATGAACGACCCCGCTGTCGCCGCCTTCTGGGAGCTGGCGGGACCCCTGGAGAGGACCGAGGACCATCTTCGGGCCCAACTCGACGGCGACGGCCGCAGCGTGCCGTGCCTGGGCGTGCTGGACGGCGTCCCCATGAGCTACTGGGAGATCTACCGGGCGGACCTCGATCCGCTGGCCCGCCACTGTCCGACTCGTCCGCACGACACCGGGATCCATCTCCTCATCGGGGAGGCCGCAGACCGGGGGAGAGGACTGGGCTCCGCGCTCCTCAAGGCCGTGGCCGATCTCGTCCTGGACCGTCGTCCCGCCTGTGCCCGGGTCGTCGCCGAACCGGATCTTCGTAACACCACCTCCGTCACCGCCTTCCTGCGTGCCGGGTTCCGATTCGCGTCCGAGGTCGACCTGCCCGGCAAGCGGGCCGCCCTCGTGATCCGGGACCGCGTCCCGAACCGGCTGACGTAACGAATTGTGATGACGCCGTCGCATTGAGTACGAACGGCGGCTCGGTGAGGTTCCCGGCCGCCGAGAGAAGATCCGGAAGTCCGGCGAAGCCCGCCACAGCCAACCCCCCGCTCAGGAGTCCCGGCAGTGATCCCACCCCCCGCCCCCGCCTTGACCGCCCGTTTGTCAGTGCCGGGCCGTAGGGTGGTCGGGCTATGACGAAGCCCTCACTCCCCGAACTCCTGCATGCCGCCGTCGCAGCCGTCGGCGGCACGGAGCGCCCCGGCCAGGTGACCATGGCCGAAGCGGTCGCCGAGGCGATCGACGACGGATCCCACCTGCTGGTCCAGGCCGGCACCGGCACCGGAAAGTCGCTGGGCTATCTCGTTCCCGCGCTCGCGCACGGGGAGCGAGTGGTCGTCGCCACGGCCACGCTCGCACTGCAGCGCCAGCTCGTGGAACGCGACCTGCCGCGCACGGTCGACGCCCTGCACCCGCTGCTGCGCCGCCGCCCGGACTTCGCCATGCTCAAGGGCCGGTCGAACTACCTGTGCCTGCACCGCTTGCACGAGGGCATGCCGCAGGACGAGGAGGACGGGCTCTTCGACCAGTTCGAGGCCGCCGCCCCCACCAGCAAGCTGGGCCAGGACCTGCTGCGCCTGCGTGACTGGGCCGACGAGACGGAGACCGGTGACCGCGACGGCCTCACCCCGGGCGTCTCGGACCGTGCCTGGGCGCAGGTGTCGGTGTCCTCGCGGGAGTGCCTGGGCGCGTCGAAGTGCGCCTACGGCGCCGAGTGCTTCGCGGAGATGGCGCGCGAGCGGGCCAAGCTCGCCGAGGTCGTCGTCACCAACCACGCCCTCCTGGCCATCGACGCCATCGAGGGTGCCCCGGTGCTGCCGCAGCACGAGGTGCTGATCGTGGACGAGGCGCACGAACTCGTCTCCCGGGTCACCGGTGTCGCCACCGGTGAACTCACGCCCGGCCAGGTCAACCGCGCCGTGCGCCGGGCGGCCAAACTCGTCAACGAGAAGGCCGCCGACCAGCTCCAGACCGCCGCGGAAGGCTTCGAGCGGCTGATGGAACTGGCTCTGCCGGGCCGTCTCGAGGAGATCCCGGAGGACCTCGGCTATGCGCTGATGGCGCTGCGGGACGCGGCCCGCACGGTCATCACCGCGCTCGGCTCGACCCGCGACAAGTCCGTCCAGGACGAGGACGCGGTCCGCAAACAGGCGCTGGCCTCGGTCGAGAGCGTGCACGACGTGGCGGAGCGAGTGGCCAACGGTTCCGAGTGGGACGTGGTCTGGTACGAGCGTCACGACCGCTTCGGCGCCTCTCTGCGTGTCGCGCCCATGTCGGTCTCCGGACTGCTCAGGGAGAAGCTCTTCGCGGACCGCAGTGTCGTCCTCACCTCGGCGACGCTGAAGCTGGGCGGCGATTTCAACGGCGTCGGCGCCTCCCTGGGGCTCAGCCCCGAGGGCACGGAGGGCGAGGATCTGCCGCACTGGAAGGGCGTGGACGTCGGTTCGCCCTTCGACTACCCCAAGCAGGGCATCCTGTATGTCGCGAAGCACCTCGCGCGCCCCGCGCGGGACGGCGAGCGCTCCGACATGCTCGATGAGCTGACCGAACTGATCCAGGCGGCCGGCGGCCGCACCCTCGGACTGTTCTCGTCCATGCGCGCCGCCCAGCTCGCCGCGGAAGAGCTGCGTTCGAGAATCCCCGAGTTCCCCATCCTGCTCCAGGGCGAGGAGACGCTCGGAGAGCTGATCAAGAACTTCGCCGCCGACCCGCGGACCTGCCTGTTCGGCACATTGTCGCTGTGGCAGGGTGTCGACGTCCCGGGCCCGAGCTGTCAGCTGGTGGTCATGGACAAGATCCCGTTCCCGCGCCCCGACGACCCGTTGATGAGCGCCCGGCAGAAGGCGGTGGAGGACGCGGGCGGCAACGGCTTCATGGCCGTGGCCGCGACCCACGCGGCCCTGCTCATGGCCCAGGGCGCCGGCCGTCTGGTCCGCGCCTCGGGGGACCGTGGTGTTGTCGCGGTACTTGATCAGCGGCTCGCCACCGCGCGGTACGGCAGCTACCTCAAGGCGTCACTGCCCGACTTCTGGTACACCACGGACCGCAACCAGGTGCGCAAATCGCTCGCGGCGATCGACGCGGCCGCGAGGCAGAGGGAAGAGAAGCAGACGCAGGAGGCGTGAGGCGGCTGGTCCGGACGGCTTCGCCCGGACCAGCACCTGCACGACGGTCCGTGCGGCCGCCCCCGGGCGAGTCCGGACAGCACAGGGCCCCGGAACCGGCGCAGGGGTCCCGGGGCCCGGTCTGGGGGACGGGCCGCGTCCGGCCCGCCCGCCACGGCCGTCACACGCGCCGCAGCACAGCGACGACCTTGCCCAGAATGGTCGCGTCGTCGCCGGGAATCGGTTCGTAGGCCGCGTTGTGCGGCAGGAGCCAGACATGACCGTCCTCGCGCTTGAAGCGCTTGACGGTGGCTTCGCCGTCGAGCATCGCCGCGACGATGTCGCCGTTCTCGGCGACCGGCTGGCGGCGGACGGTGACCCAGTCACCGTCACAGATCGCGGCCTCGATCATGGAGTCACCGACGACCTTGAGGACGAACAGCTCGCCGTCGCCGACGAGCTGGCGGGGCAGCGGGAACACGTCCTCGACCGACTCCTCGGCGAGGATCGGTCCACCGGCGGCGATACGGCCGACCAGCGGGACGTAGGACGCGGCGGGCTTGCCGGCGGTGTCGGTGGGCTGCACCGACACGGCCTGGTCGGAGCCGCGCACCTCGTACGCGCGTGGACGGTGCGGGTCGCGGCGCAGGAAGCCCTTGCGCTCCAGTGCCATCAGCTGATGCGCCACCGAGGACGTGCTGGAGAGGCCGACGGCCTGGCCGATCTCGCGCATGGACGGCGGATATCCGCGTCGCTGCACCGAATCCCTGATGACCTCGATCACCCGCCGCTGCCGGTCGGTGAGTCCGGAGCTGTCCGCCCGGATACCCGGAGGTCGGCCAGGCAGGGAGCGCTTGTGCCCCTCGGGATTCGTGGCTTCGTTCATCGCATGTACCGGCTCGACTCGGCCCATGGAGCGGTCCTGGGCGGTGATGGTGGCACTGTCTGCGGTGGTGGTCACGTCGGCCCCTCTCGATGGTCTCCCTGCTGGACAACGGTAGTTGCTTTCGAAAGGTTGCGCCAAACACACGTTCGAGTGAAAAAGTGCGATTCGCCTGACGTGATCATGTGTCTGGGTGTATGGCTAACGCGGTATCTGGCGGGCAAAAGCGCCCATTGCTGTACTCTTCACCGCCGGGATCGGCGACCTCACGGGTTGTGCCCTCAGTCTGCCATCCGGAACCCGGTCCACCCGGATCCGGGCTCCCTTCTGCGCCGGAGTCCCACGCGGTCTCCGTGCGGCGCCCACCGTATCTCCGTAACCGCAGGATCGATACGTCCCTGCGCCCGCGTGTTCGGAAATGCCGCCGGCGGGTATTCGGGGCGTGCTCCGGCGCGGCGACACGCGTGACCGCCTCGGTGTATGGGCCAAGCCCTACATCTAGTGGTTGGATGCTTACCGCAGCCCACAAGTTGTGGTCCCCCGGGTCTGAGATGGCTCCACGATCGCCTATGCTTAGGGCTGCTTCGAGGGGCCCATGTGGTCCGGCGGGGCTATTGAGTCTGCTGTGAGGAGGGTTGGAGATCATGCACTGCCCCTTCTGCAGGCACCCCGACAGCCGCGTGGTCGACAGCCGTACGACCGACGACGGCACGTCGATCCGCAGGCGCCGCCAGTGCCCTGACTGCTCCCGTCGTTTCACGACCGTGGAGACGTGCTCGCTCATGGTGGTGAAGCGGTCCGGAGTCACCGAACCGTTCAGCCGCACCAAGGTCATCAACGGCGTGCGCAAGGCATGCCAGGGACGGCCTGTCACCGAGGACGCACTCGCCCAGCTCGGCCAGCGGGTCGAGGAGGCGGTGCGGGCCACCGGGAGTGCCGAGCTGACCACCCACGACGTGGGCCTGGCCATACTCGGCCCGTTGCAGGAGCTCGATCTTGTCGCCTATCTGCGATTCGCCTCCGTCTACCGGGCCTTCGACTCGCTCGACGACTTCGAGGCCGCGATCGCGGAGCTGAGGCGGGCGCGAGGCCCCGCCGCGGACGACGGGGACGCGGGAACAGGGAGCCAGGAAGACGAACGCGGGCCCGGAGGGACCACCGAGGTCCCCGTGCCCGCCCACGCCGCCGACTGACCGGCGCGACGGAACCCGGACGGACGCCCGGGTTCCGGCTCGGAAGGCGGCGACCGAAGACCTGTCGCGGGTGGCAGTTGAGGGCTCCCGCGATACCAGACAGAACACCGTGCCACGGAACATCGGGGCACTTCAGGGCGTTTTCGCCCGTACAGGGAGGCGGCATGACAGAGACGGCGAGCGGTCCGGCACGAGGTTCCCGAGCCAAGGGAGCCAAGGCGGGTAACAAGGGACTGCACATCGAGCGCATCCACACCACCCCCGGCGTACACCCGTACGACGAGGTGGCCTGGGAGCGCCGTGACGTCGTCATGACCAACTGGCGCGACGGCTCGATCAACTTCGAGCAGCGTGGCGTCGAGTTCCCCGACTTCTGGTCGGTGAACGCGGTCAACATCGTCACCAGCAAGTACTTCCGGGGTGCCGTCGGCACCCCGCAGCGCGAGGTCAGCCTCAAGCAGCTGATCGACCGCATCGTGAAGACGTACCGGAAGGCCGGTGAGGACCACAAGTACTTCGCCTCGCCCGCCGACGCCGAGATCTTCGAGCACGAGCTGGCCTACGCCCTCCTGCACCAGATCTTCAGCTTCAACAGCCCCGTCTGGTTCAACGTCGGCACCCCGCAGCCCCAGCAGGTCTCCGCCTGCTTCATCCTGTCCGTCGACGACTCCATGGAGTCGATCCTCGACTGGTACAAGGAAGAGGGCATGATCTTCAAGGGCGGCTCCGGCGCCGGCCTGAACCTCTCCCGCATCCGCTCCTCCAAGGAGCTGCTCTCCTCCGGTGGCAACGCCTCCGGTCCCGTCTCCTTCATGCGCGGCGCCGACGCCTCCGCCGGCACCATCAAGTCCGGTGGCGCCACCCGCCGCGCAGCCAAGATGGTCGTGCTCGACGTCGACCACCCCGACATCGAGGACTTCATCCAGACGAAGGTCAGCGAGGAGGAGAAGATCCGCGTCCTGCGCGACGCGGGCTTCGACATGGACCTGGGCGGCGACGACATCACGTCCGTCCAGTACCAGAACGCCAACAACTCGGTCCGCGTGAACGACGAGTTCATGACGGCGGTCGAGTCGAGCGGCAAGTTCGGCCTGCGCGCGCGTATGACCGGTGAGGTCATCGAGGAGGTCGACGCCAAGGCGCTCTTCCGCAAGATCGCCGAGGCGGCCTGGGCCTGCGCCGACCCGGGCATCCAGTACGACGACACCATCAACACCTGGCACACCTGCCCCGAGTCCGGCCGGATCACCGCGTCGAACCCGTGCAGCGAGTACATGCAC
Organism: Streptomyces sp. NPDC005706; assembly: GCF_040631045.1. Taxonomy (NCBI): domain Bacteria; kingdom Bacillati; phylum Actinomycetota; class Actinomycetes; order Kitasatosporales; family Streptomycetaceae; genus Streptomyces; species Streptomyces sp. NPDC005706. The sequence continues at coordinate 71,391 of NZ_JBEXYS010000021.1, forward strand.
CTGGACAACACGTCCTGCAACCTGGCCTCGCTGAACCTGATGAAGTTCCTCAAGGACGACAGCAAGGGCCACCAGTCCTTCGAGACCGAGCGCTTCCAGAAGGTCGTCGAGCTGGTCATCACCGCGATGGACATCTCGATCTGCTTCGCGGACTTCCCGACCCAGAAGATCGGCGAGAACACGCGCGCGTTCCGCCAGCTCGGCATCGGCTACGCCAACCTCGGCGCCCTGCTGATGGCCACCGGCCACGCCTACGACTCCGACGGCGGCCGTGCCCTCGCCGGTGCCATCACCTCGCTGATGACCGGCACGGCCTACCGCCGCTCCGCCGAGCTGGCCGCCGTCGTCGGCCCGTACGACGGCTACGCCCGCAACGCCGACGCCCACAAGCGCGTCATGAAGCAGCACGCCGACGCCAACGGCGGGGCCGTCCGCATGGACGATCTGGACACCCCGGTCTGGGCCGCCGCCACGGAGGCCTGGCAGGACGTCGTCCGCATCGGCGAGAAGAACGGTTTCCGTAACTCCCAGGCGTCCGTCCTCGCCCCGACCGGCACCATCGGCCTGGCGATGTCCTGCGACACCACCGGTGTCGAGCCCGACCTCGCGCTGGTGAAGTTCAAGAAGCTGGTCGGCGGCGGCTCGATGCAGATCGTCAACGGCACCGTCCCGCAGGCCCTGCGCCGCCTGGGTTACCAGGAGGAGCAGATCGAGGCGATCGTCGCCCACATCGCCGAGAACGGCAACGTGATCGACGCCCCCGGCCTCAAGCTCGAGCACTACGAGGTGTTCGACTGCGCCATGGGCGAGCGCGCCATCTCCCCGATGGGCCACGTCCGCATGATGGCCGCGATCCAGCCGTGGATCTCCGGCGCCATCTCCAAGACGGTCAACATGCCGGAGACGGCGACCGTCGAGGAGGTCGAGGAGATCTACTACGAGGCGTGGAAGCTGGGCGTCAAGGCGCTCGCCATCTACCGCGACAACTGCAAGGTCGGCCAGCCGCTCTCCGCCAAGACCAAGGAGAAGGAGAAGGCCGAGGTCACGGAGAAGGCCGAGGCGGCCATCCGCGAGACGGTCGAGAAGATCGTCGAGTACCGCCCGGTCCGCAAGCGCCTCCCCAAGGGCCGTCCCGGCATCACCACGTCCTTCACGGTCGGCGGCGCCGAGGGCTACATGACCGCCAACTCCTACCCCGACGACGGTCTCGGTGAGGTCTTCCTGAAGATGTCCAAGCAGGGCTCGACCCTCGCGGGCATGATGGACGCCTTCTCCATCGCCGTCTCCGTCGGTCTGCAGTACGGCGTGCCCCTGGAGACGTACGTCTCGAAGTTCACCAACATGCGCTTCGAGCCGGCCGGTATGACGGACGACCCCGACGTGCGGATGGCGCAGTCGATCGTCGACTACATCTTCCGCCGCCTGGCGCTGGACTTCCTGCCCTTCGAGACGCGCTCCGCGCTCGGCATCCACTCCGCCGAGGAGCGCCAGCGGCACCTGGAGACCGGTTCCTACGAGCCCGCCGACGACGAGGTCGACGTCGAGGGCCTGGCGCAGTCGGCGCCGCGCGCCCAGGAGCTGAAGGCGGTCGCCACGCCGAAGGCCGAGGCCGCGGTGGCCGAGCCGGCCCCGAAGCAGGCGCACACCAGCGCCGAGCTGGTGGAGATGCAGCTGGGCATCCAGGCCGACGCCCCGCTGTGCTTCTCCTGCGGTACGAAGATGCAGCGGGCCGGCTCCTGCTACATCTGCGAGGGCTGCGGCTCGACCAGCGGCTGCAGCTGATGACACGCCGTTCCTGAGGTAAGGGGCGCCGGCAATCGCCGGCGCCCCTTACCTGTGCGCCTTCGCGTCAGGGGTGGCGCCTGCTGCCCATGACACGGGGGAAGGCCGCCGGATCCTCGTCGTAGCCGTGGACGCCGGGGTGGAACGTCCACCCACCGGAGTCGTCCCGCAGGAACTCGCCGATCGTGGCCGCCGTGGCTTCGGGGACCGAGGCGAAGTCGTCCTCGGCGAGCACGGTGTAGCCCTCGCGGATGCGCATGGCCGGGCCGAGCACGTCGGCGAAGGTTTGGTGCCCGGTCCGCTGCTGGATGACCACACCGACCACCACGCGCGCGTAACGGCCGTCGAGCCGGTCGAGCTCGAGCGTCATGACCTCGTCCCAGCCGAAGCCCTTGCCGTCGGTGCTGTCCCGGTTGAGGAAGATCGTGCCGTCCGGGGAACGGCTGTCGAAGTGCACCAGATAGGCCGGCGCCCCGTACGGGGCGCCGGACTCGAACGGCCCCGCCACGATGTCCAGATCGGTGGGCGGTCGGCCCGCCGGACTGGGGTCCCATTTGAGCGCGACCTCGACCTTGCGGATTCCCTTGCTGAAGCCAGCCACCGGGCTTCGCCACCCCCTTGAAGTGCCATGCCTGTCAACTGCCCCGAAGTCAGGGCCGTTTGTTCATCGTGCCACGTGCGCGGGGAGCGTGCGCGGGCGATCTAAGCCGGAGCGTGACCGGTGCCACGCCCGGTGGCCTTACGATGGCGCGGTGCTGGTCAAGTGGATTCGCTGCACCGTGGTGGACCGCCGCGGCTTCGAGCGCGGGCAGCGGAAATGGGCGGGGCTTCCGGGGGAGCCGGGTTTTCGGGGGCAGGGCGGAGGCTGGAGCCGGCAGCGGCCCGGGGTGGCGCACCTCTTCACCTTCTGGGAGAGCCGCGCCTTCTACGACTCCTTCATGGCCCGCTCCCACGACCGTCTGGCGGCCGCCCAGACCGGCACGTACAAGGATCCCCAGGTCAAACTGTTCGAGTACCGATTCGACGTGAAGACCGGCTTCGAGCCCCGGTTCACCGACTCCGACCTGATCCGCGTCGCCCTGTGCAGGGTCCACGAGGAGCGCGTGGAGCACTTCACCCTCATGCAGGAGAAGGTCTGGAACCCCGCCATGGCCGGCTCACCCGGCATGATCCGGGGCATGTTCGCCGAGGCGCCCGAGCAGGAGTTCCTGATCCTGTCCATGTGGCGGTCGGCGGCCGAGCACGGCAAGTACCGCACCGAGCGCGTGGAGCGCCTCGCCCTGCGTGCCCAGACGGAGGCGGACATCGCGGCTCTGACCGGTGACATCGTGGAGCTGGAGCCGTCCTGGACGGTCTGAACCGGCGCATCGAGGATGAAGTGGAGCTTCTGGACAGTTGGTGAATCCAACGCGGGGACGACGCGGGGAGCATGCGCCCGTGAGCGCCCCTATGCGCGGGATGCGTGTGACCTACGCCGTATGGGGCCCGTACGAGTCCTCCACCGTCCCCCGTTCGATCTAGGGTTTCGGCATGGCACGACCACGGCGCATCGTCCTTGTCCGGCACGGCGAGTCAACGGGCAATGTTGATGACTCCGTGTACGAGCGGGAGCCCGACCACGCTCTCGCCCTGACCGAGCGCGGCCGGAGACAGGCGGAGGAGACCGGAAAGAAGATCCGGGAGCTCTTCGGCCGGGAGCGCGTGAGCGTGTACGTCTCCCCGTACCGCCGTACCCACGAGACGCTGCGCGCCTTCCATCTCGACCCCGGCCTCATACGCATGCGGGAGGAGCCCAGGCTGCGCGAGCAGGACTGGGGCAACTGGCAGGACCGCGACGACGTGCGCCTGCAGAAGGCGTACCGGGACGCCTACGGCCACTTCTTCTTCCGGTTCCCGCAGGGCGAGTCCGGCGCCGATGTCTACGACCGGGTCGGCGGCTTCCTGGAGAGCCTGTTCCGCAGCTTCGAGGCGCCGGACCATCCGCCGAACGTGCTGCTGGTGACGCACGGGCTCGCGATGCGGCTGTTCTGCATGCGCTGGTTCCACTGGACGGTGGCGGAATTCGAGTCGCTGTCGAACCCCGGGAACGCCGAGATGCGGACGCTCGTTCTCGGTGACGACGGCAAGTACACCCTGAACCGGCCCTTCGAGCGATGGCGGGACCCGGTACCGCACTGGGGTTCCGGATAGAGTGGCAGACCGATGACCGCTGACTCCTCTTCCCTCGAGCGCCTGAACCGCGCCCTGGCCAGCCTGCGCGGACTGGCGGTGGGAGACGCGCTGGGCTCGCAGTTCTTCGTCCCGGCGAACTATCCCCTGCTCAAGCGCCGCGAGCTGCCCGCGGGCCCCTGGCAGTGGACGGACGACACGGAGATGGCCTGCTCCGTGGTGGCCGTCCTGGCCGTCCACCACCGCCTCGACCAGGACGCGCTGGCCGGCTCGTTCGCCGAGCACCACGACTTCGACCGCGGGTACGGCCCGGCCGTCAACCGGCTGCTCCGCCTCGTCCGCGAGGGCGAGGACTGGCGCGAGGTGGCGGCCGGTCTCTTCAACGGGCAGGGGTCCTGGGGCAACGGCGCCGCGATGCGCATCGCGCCGCTGGGTGCCTGGTACGCCGACGACCCCGAGCAGGCGACCCACCAGGCGGAGATCTCGGCGTATCCCACGCACCAGCACCGCGAGGCCGTGGTGGGTGCGATGGCCGTCGCCGCGGCCGCCGCGCTGGCCGGGTCGCTGGGCGGGCCGCCCGGCCCCGAGGCGCTCCTCGACGGTGTTATCGCACTCATTCCGAAGAGCGCTGTCGGCGCGGGCCTGCGCCGGGCCCGCGACATGCTCGACTACGGCGATCCGGCCACCGTCGCGGCCGTGCTGGGCTGCGGTCGCCGCACGTCGGCCCACGACACCGTCCCGTTCGCCCTCTGGTCCGCCGCGCGGGCCCTGGCCGACTTCGAGACGGCGTTCTGGACGACCGCCCAGGTCGGCGGGGACGTGGACACGACCTGCGCGATCGTGGGCGGCGTGCTCGGTTCCGGCAAGGCGGGCACGCCACCCGCGCCGTGGGTGGAGCGGACCGAGGCGCTGCCCGGGTGGGTGCCGACGGGGTTCTGACCCCTGCTCGTCGTCACGCCACAGAGGACCGGAAACTCTCCGTACCCGCCGGGAACTCTGTGTGACCGTCCGCCGTTCTGCAGGTAGCCGTCGCCCGCGTCGATGCGGACGACGGCTCGGTCCTGGCAGGCGAAGGCGGGAGGGGGTGTGCGGTGATGGCGGTCGTCGTCGCTGTGCCGGCCGTGCTTGTCCCGCTGCTGGTCTCCGTGTCCGTATGGGTGATGCGGACGGCCGGGCCGCAGCGTCTCCCGTTCTCCCGGCCGCGGTCCGGCTCGTCGCGGTTCCGCGCGGCCGCGGGCTGGTCAGCCGATGCCCGGGCCCGCCGTGCCGGCGAGGGCTTCGAGATCGCTCTTCCGGACCCTGATCACCAGCCAGGCGGTGAGGAACGCGAGCACGGCCATGGCGGCGGCCGGGACGAAGGCCGCGGAGATCCCGTGAGCGAGCACCTCATGCCCCCAGGGCGCGGGCAACTGGTGCGTCTTGGCGAACTGCGCCTTCTGCTCCGGAGTACCGCCGGCGAGGAACTTCGGCAGTTGCTTCTTCGCCTCGTCCGTGCTCGCGGAGCCGAAGACGGTGGTCAGGATGGACAGGCCCAGCGAACCACCGACCTGCTGGGTGGCGTTGAGCAGCCCGGAGGCCGCGCCCGCCTCGTGCTGGGCCACACCGGAGACGGCCGTGACGGTGACCGTCACGAAATTCAGGCCCATGCCGAACCCGAACACCAGCATCGGTCCCAGCACGCCGCCGAGGTAGGAGCTGTCGGGTGTGATGAAGGTCTGCCAGACCAGTCCGGTCACCACGAGCGCCGAGCCGGTCATCATGAAGGGCTTGGGGCCGAGCGTGGGCAGGAAGCGCTGGGACAGGCCCGCGCCGACCGCGATCGCGAAGGTCACGGGGAGGAAGGCCAGGCCGGCCCTGATCGCGCTGTAGCCGAGCACGTTCTGCACGAACAGCACGATGTAGAAGAACATGCCGAACATCGCGGCGGCGAGGCTCAGCATGATCACGTACGTGCCCGAGCGGTTGCGGTCGGCGAACATCTTGAGCGGGGTGATCGGTTCCTTCGCCCGCAGCTCGGTGAGGACGAACGCCACCAGCAGCACCACCGCGGCGCCGAAGGACCCCAGGGTGAGACCGTCCCGCCAGCCCTCCTCCGAGGCACGGATGAACCCGTACACCAGCGTGGCCATGCCGGCCGTCGACGTGAGCGCACCCGCGATGTCGAACCGCCCCGGGTGCCGCTCGGACTCGCTGATGTACAGCGGGGCGAGGAACGCGATCAGCAGGCCGATCGGCACGTTGACGAAGAGCACCCACCGCCAGTCGAGCCAGTCGGTCAGCATGCCGCCCGCCAGCAGGCCGATGGCGCCACCGCCCGCGGACACGGCGGCGAACACGCCGAAGGCCCGGTTGCGTTCCGGGCCTTCGGGGAACGTGGTGGTGATCAGGGCGAGCGAGGTGGGCGAGGCGATCGCGCCGCCCACTCCCTGCAGGGCGCGCGCCGCGAGCAGTTGCCAGGGCTCCTGGGCGAGGCCGCCCAGCAGCGAGGCGAAGGTGAACAGCAGGATGCCGGCCATGAACACCCGGCGCCGGCCGAGGATGTCGCCGGCCCGCGCGCCGAGCAGCAGCAGACCGCCGAAGGTGAGTGTGTAGGCGCTGACCACCCAAGTGAGGTCGGTGGTGCTGAACTTGAGAGCGTCTTGAATGTGCGGGAGCGCGATGTTCACAATCGTCGCGTCGAGTACCACCATGAGCTGGCAGGCCGCGATGACGGTCAGCGCGATGCCGGGATGCCCGTCCCGGCGGGCCGCGCCGGGTTTCCGTTCCTGAAGCAGCTGAGAGGTTGTCACCATGGGTCCCCCACAAAGGCGTTAGTGAACGCTTGCGTTCACTTTCGTGTCAACGGTAGTGAGTCCCCGACAGTGAACGCAAGCGTTCACTTAATTCCGCGTCACGTATCGCGTCCCCCTTGCTGCGACGTGACGCGGCCCCACCCCGGAACCCCCGCTTCCCTTGCATGCTGGAGAGTCACAGATGGATACCTCGCGCTGGACGGCCGCTCCCGCTCAGGCGGCCACTCCCCGTCGGCGCGGCGCGGTGCTCGAGCGCGCGATCCTGGATGCCACCCTGGAGCAGCTCAGTACGGTCGGCTGGAACGGTCTGACCATGGAGGGCGTCGCCGCCGGCGCCCAGACCGGGAAGGCGGCGGTCTACCGCCGCTGGCCCTCCAAGGAGGATCTGGTCGCCCATGCCCTTGAGGCCGGACTGCCCCGCGTCGAGGAAGTCCCCGACCTGGGCAGTGTCCGGGAGGACCTACTGGCCCTGTGCCGGCGTGCACGGGACGCGATGTTCTCGCTTCCCGGTTTCGCTCTGCGTGCCGTGATTCACGAATGCGATCCAGCGCAGGTGGAACGCTTCCACAGCGTGATCTTCGAAGGGGTGGTCGAGCCGATGATCGAGCAGCTCCGCGAGGTCGTCATCCGTGGCATCGGTCGAGGGGAGGTGCGCCCGGACGCCGACAATGGCTACGTCTTCGACGCCGTTCCGGCGATGATGATGTACCGATCCAAAATGTGCGCCAGCGAATGGAGCGATCAGGAGCTCGAGGAGATGATCGACCGGCTGATGATGCCGCTGCTGAGGCAGTACGGTTCCGGGTCCTGATCGATGGCCTCGCGCCTCCGGCCCGTTCTGGAGGGCCGGGGTGTCGCGCGGCCCTGTCGGCGGCGTAACCTAAGGGCGCCATGCCGTACGAACCACCTACACACACCGTCGAGCGCTCCCTGCGCGCCACGACCGGAGCGAAGGTCATCGCCGGTGTCGACGAGGTGGGGAGGGGCGCGTGGGCGGGCCCCGTCACCGTCTGCGCGGCGATCACCGGACTGCGCCGGCCGCCCGAGGGCCTGACCGACTCCAAGCTGCTGACCGTGAAGCGGCGCACCGCACTGGCCGGGATACTGCAGTCCTGGGTCACGGCCTATGCCCTGGGGCATGCGTCCCCCGAGGAGATCGACTCCCTGGGGATGACGGCAGCGCTGCGGCTCGCCGCCGTCCGCGCCCTGGACCTGCTGCCGGTCCGCCCGGACGCCGTGATACTCGACGGCAAGCACGACTACCTCGGTACCCCGTGGAAGGTGCGCACGGTCATCAAGGGTGACCGGTCCTGCGTGGCCGTCGCGGCGGCGTCGGTGATCGCCAAGGTTCAGCGCGACAAAATGATGGCCGAACTGGGTATCGACCATGCAGACTTCGGATTCGCGGACAACGCCGGGTATCCGTCGCCCGTGCACAAGGCGGCACTGGAGGAGCGGGGGCCCACCCCGTACCACCGCTTGTCGTGGGCGTATCTTGATGCGCTGCCCCAGTGGCGGCACCTCAAGAAGGTCCGCAGCTGGGCGGACGGAAGCGTTCCGGAGATCGAGGGTCAGATCGGCTTCGACTTCTGACGGTTCCGCTCGCACTGATGTGCCACCCGGCTGACCGTGCCGCACCAACGTTTGATAAAAATCAGCTCATGCCTCTCATTCCCGAGGAGCCTCAGATTCACGAGAGTGCCCAGGGTCCCCGCACCGCGCCGACCCCACGCCCCGTACCCGGCCCCCGTCCCGCGGCTCCGTCCCGCCCCGGTCGTCCAGGCCCCCCGCGGCCCGCGCCGCCGGTGCAGCGCGCTTCGCGTGACGCGGCTCCGGCCAAGCCGGCCCCGTCGGGCCCGGCCGCTCCCACCGCCACCGCTCCCACCGCCACACCGGCGACTCCGCAGATCCAGTTGATCCCTGCCTCGGCCGAGGGTGCGCTCGACGCCGCCGAAGAGGCAGTGGACCTCCTCCTGGACTCGGGCCGCGCCCCCGGAGATGTGCTGGTGATCACCACCGATTCCCAGCACCCGTGGGCGGAGCACGAGTTGTCCTTCGGAGAGGCCTCCTACTGGAGGCAGCACGACGCCGGTGACGACGTCTTCTACACGGACGCCGTCCACGCCTCCCGTGCCGCGACCCGGCCCGTGGTCGTCGCGGCCGTCAACGGCGACTCCGCCGCCACCGCCCTCCCGCTGGCCCACTCGCGGGCCGGTGCGCTGCTGATCGTCTGCGGTGACCCGCAGCAGATCAACGCGCTGCTGGGCGCAGGCGTCTGAGACACGTCCCGGCCCCCGCGGGACCGGGCATGACGAAGAGCCGCTCCGACGACATCCGTACGGCGCGGCTTTCGGCATGCCCGGACGACCTTGCAGCGGCTCTTCCCCTCGTGCGAGCCGGCCCCGTTGCCGGGAGCCGGCAGCGGCGGTGTGGGAAGGCGGCGTCCCGTGGCAGTGCGTGGGCGGCCTGCGCAGGGCCGGCGGCCGTCGTCAGCCGTAGCCGCGGCGCGCCCGGTGACCGGCCCGTGCCGTGCGCCGGACGTGTCCGGAGCCCCGAGCTCCCGGACGGGCCGGCGTCAGCGTGCGGCCGCGCGGCGCAGGACCTCGGAGACCGGGCCACCGGTGCGGGGAGGCAGGGGCGGGGCCTGCGACATGGCGAAGGGCTCGGGTTCCGAGTGGGCGTTCGGATGGCGTCCGCCCCGTCCCTCACCGAGGACCTGCCAGCCGTCCCCGGTCAGCGTGATGTACGCCCCGCAGCGCAGCCCGTGCAGCGTGCAGGCGTCACGCAGTCCCCACATCCAGGCCCCGTCCTCTTCGGTCCAACGCGCTTCGCCCTCACGGCAGTAGAGCAGCACGGCGGTGCGCACCGGGGTACGGCGGCGCAGGTCGTGCGGGATCACCCGACGCAGCTGGGCCAGCAGCGCGTTGCGGAACATCCAGCCGTCGGCCGGTGCGGGGCGCCGTATGAACGACGCGCTGGCGCACAGCCGTTCCTCCGGATCCAGGACGGCCACGACCGCCATGGACGGCCGGGGACGATGGCGGGCATGCAGCCCGCTGACGATTTCCCGCGGGTTGCGCAGCAGGGGGATTCCGGCGGCTGCCCACTCCGCGGGCTCGAGCAGGCGACTGGCGGAAGCGGCGGACGCGGACGTCGACAAGGAGGCCGCCGAGGACGAGGCGAATCCGAAGGTCACGTTCCTCCCTTCGGCTACGCGCCCACACTGCGGGCGAGGTCGGATTCGGGGGAGCGCGCACCGCGGCGAAGCCCACGGATCATGGGCGAGCCGTGCGGGGAGCGGACTTCAATTCTTCCTGTCGAACTTGGATGCGGCAACGAGCAATTGGAGCCGCCGACGGTTATCTGGCGGTGCGTGGCTTATATCCCTACCCACAGGGGACGCTGACGACCCCTTTGGCGCTCCTCCGTGGCACCTCCGTGTCCCCCCGAGCCGCGCCTGCCCGGCTCGCGGGGGTGCGCTGTCACCCCTGGACGGCCAGCACCAGGGGCAGCACCCCTTCGGCGCCGGCCCTTCTGAGCAGGCGTGCCGCGACGGCGAGGGTCCAGCCGGTCTCGGTGAAGTCGTCGACCAGCAGGACCGGACCGGGCGCCTCGGCGAGCGCGGAGGCGAGGGCGGGCGGCAGCGTCAGCGAGCCGTCGAGGGCCTTGAGCCGCTGGGCGCTGTTGCTGCGCGGCAGCCGGGGTGCGTCCCCGGCGTACTGCACGGAGCCGAGCAGCGGCAGCCGGCCGACCTCGGCGATGCGGGCGCCCAGGGAGCTGATCAGTGCGGGCCGGGAGCGGGAGGCCACAGTGACCACACCCACAGGCCGGGCCTGGGCACCGGCCGCCCCCGAAGCCCACCCGCCCGGGCCCTTCGCCCAGTCGGCCAGTACGTCCACCACGGCTCGCGCCACGTCGTCGGGCACGGGCCCGTCGGGGGCCTGGGGTGCCAGCAAGGGCCGCAGCCGGTTTCCCCAGCCGATGTCCGACAGCCGTCCCAAGGCCCGCCCGGACGAGGCCTGTTCTGCGACCGCGATGCGGCCCTTGAGACTGATGCCGATCGCCGGGAGTCCCGTCGGCCACATGCGGCGGGGCTCCACCTCGACCCCGGCACGGCCGAGGTCGACGCGCGCGGCGTCCAGCGCCGCCGTCGTGGTGTCGGCGGTGAAGCGCGGCCCCGCGCAATTGTCGCAGCGGCCGCAGGGCTTGGCGCCCTCGTCGTCCAGCTGCCGCTGCAGGAACTCCATCCGGCAGGTCGTGGTGGACGCGTACTCGCGCATCGCCTGCTGCTCGGCCCCTCGCTGCCGGGCCACCCAGGCGTACCGCTCGGCGTCGTAGGACCACGGCTGCCCGGTCGCGATCCAGCCGCCCTTGACCCGCCGCACCGCTCCGTCCACGTCGAGGACCTTCAGCATCGTCTCCAGTCGGGAACGGCGCAGCTCCACCAGGGGTTCCAGGGCGGGGAGGGACAGCGGCCCGTCGGACCGGGCGAGCACGTCCAGAGTGCGGCGGACGAGGTCCTCGGAGGGGAAGGCGAGCGAGGCGAAGTACTGCCAGATCGCCTCGTCCTCCTTGCCCGGCAGCAGCAGCACCTCGGCGTGCTCGACGCCACGGCCGGCGCGGCCGACCTGCTGGTAGTAGGCGATGGGGGAGGACGGCGAACCGAGGTGCACCACGAACCCGAGGTCCGGCTTGTCGAAGCCCATGCCCAGAGCCGACGTGGCGACCAGCGCCTTGACCCGGTTGGCGAGCAGGTCGTCCTCGGCCTGCTGCCGGTCGGCGTTCTCCGTCCGGCCGGTGTACGAGGCGACGGTGTGGCCGCGCTGCCGCAGGAACGCGGTGACCTCCTCGGCGGCCGCCACGGTGAGCGTGTAGATGATGCCGGAGCCCGGCAGGTCGTCGAGGTGGTCGGCGAGCCAGGCCATCCGGTGCGCCGCGTCCGAGAGCCGCAGCACGCCGAGGCTCAGGCTCTCCCGGTCCAGCGGACCCCGCAGCACCAGGGCGTTCGACGTACCGCCGGTGCCGAGCTGCTCGGCCACGTCGGCGGTCACTCGGGCGTTGGCGGTGGCGGTGGTGGCCAGCACGGGGACGCCGGGCGGGAGGTCGCCCAGCATGGTGCGCAGCCGGCGGTAGTCCGGGCGGAAGTCGTGACCCCAGTCGGAGATGCAATGGGCCTCGTCCACGACGAGCAGTCCGGTCGCCGCGGAGAGCTTGGGCAGGACCTGGTCGCGGAAGTCGGGGTTGTTCAGCCGCTCCGGGCTGACCAGCAGCACGTCGACCTCGCCGCGCTCGATCTCGGCCTGGACGGCCTCCCACTCCTCCGTGTTGGCGGAGTTGATGGTCCGGGCGTGGATGCCGGCACGGGCCGCGGCCTCTACCTGATTGCGCATGAGCGCGAGCAGTGGGGAGACGATCACCGTGGGCCCGCTGCCTCTGGCTCGCAGCAGCGACGTCGCCACGAAATACACCGCGGACTTCCCCCAGCCCGTGCGCTGCACGACCAGGGCCCGGCGCCGGTCGGCGACCAGCGCCTCGATCGCCCGCCACTGGTCCTCGCGCAGCCTCGCCGTCGCCGTCGTGTCCCCGACGAGCCGGGCTAGGACGGCGTCGGCCTGCGCCCGGAGGTCCGCGTTGCTCGTGTGCTCCATGCGTCCCATACAACAGGACGAGACTGACAACCGGGCGGGACGGCGGCGGCGAGCGGCCCTCCTCGGCACTCGGACTGTGGAAGAACGCCCGCGACAGCGGTCACCCGTTGGGGGTCTTGTCGTGTCCCTGATTTGAGTTGTCCACAGGCTCAAGCGGAATTACGAGATCCGCGAGATCGTCGGCGCATGACGAATCACGGCGAAACGACCGGACCCTTCGAAAACGGTGACCTCACCGGGCACGTGCCACTGAGCGGACCACCGAGCGACCCGTCCGCGCAGGACCCCCAGGTCACGCTGCGCACCCCCGCCGAGCTGGCCGACGCCCTGCCGTACCTGCTCGGCTACCGCCCCGAGGACAGCATGGTGCTGGTCGCTCTGCACGACCGGGAGGGCCGCGGGCGGTTCGGCGGCCGCGCCCGGCTGGGCATCCCGGCGAGTCGGGAGGACTGGCCGGAGGCGGCCCGGCAGCTGGCCCGGGGCCTGGTGGCCGGCAGCGAGCGACGTGGCACCCGGCCTGAGCAGATGGTCGCCTACGTCTGCCAGGAACCCGACCCCGGCGAGACAGGCGGGGACGTGATGAAGCGGCTCGAGCCGCTCGCCCAGCTCCTGCGCACCGAATGCGGCAGCCTCGACGTGCCGGTGATCGAGGCACTGTGCGTCTCGGACGGCCGGTTCTGGTCGTACTGCTGCCCGGTCAAGGGATGCTGCCCCGACGACGGAACGCCGATGGGCCTGCCCGGCACCTCGGTGCTGGCCGCCGCGGCCACCTACGCGGGGATCCAGGTACGCGGAACGCTCCGCGAGCTGCGGGCCAGGCTGCTGCCCTGGGAAGCGGGTGCCTCCCTGGAACAGGAGGTCGCCCTGGACGCGGCAGGCATGTCCCTGGTGCCCCGCATTCTGGACGACGCCGAGCGTGTGCGCGTGGCCGAGGAGACCCTCGGGCTGGCCGACCGGGTCATCCGCCGGCTCGCCGCGGCGACGCCGGTGTCCGGTGCCCGCCAGGCGGACCTCAGGGACGACGGTCTGCTCGCGCACGATGAGGCGGCGACGCTGATTCTCGGGCTCCAGGACCGCACGACCCGCGATCGTGCGGCCGCGTGGATGGAGGGCGAGGACGCCGGTCCCGCTCTGAGGCTCTGGCGTGCGCTGGCCCGCCGCTGTGTGGGTCCGTACGGCGAGCACGCCGCCGCCCCACTGACCCTGGCGGGCTGGGTGGCCTGGTCGTCCGGAGACGAACTGGAGGCCCGGGAGGCCCTCGCGATGGCCCTCGGCGCCGACCCCGACTACCTGTTCGCCCGGCTGCTGCATCAGGCGTGCAACGAAGGGCTCGACCCCGAGTCGATCCGCCGCGCTCTGCGCGCGGAACGTGAGCGGCCTGTCGGACCGGAGGCCGCGGGCCAGGCCGCTCCGGCGACCGGGGCGGCGTCCGATGAGCCTTCGCCCGCCCCCGTCGAAGGACCCGTGGTCACCACTCGGTCCGGCGGCCCCGGTGCCGAGCGTGCCCGGACGGCAGGTGGCCCACGGCGCCGACGCCGAACCCGAGCCGCGGAGTCCGTCGACGGCACTGCTCGGCCGGCGCGCGGGGACGAAGGGGGCCGACGCCCGGCCGGCTCCCGCCCCCAGCCGTCGGGCACCGGGCCTTCCCGTCCGGGCAGCGTCAAGCCGGGTGCCGCCCGTGTCCGGGCGGGTGACGGCATGTCCCGTGGCACCGCGGCGAGTGGACACCGGGAGAGCGAGGGCGAGGGATGAGAGCCGAATGCGGCCGGCGGCTCCTGGAGGAAAGCGGGGAACGGCCGTCCTCGACGCGTGGCAGCCTGCCTCGGAAGAGCCGGGGCGGGAGAGGGCGTGGGCTTCGGGCGGGGTGGAAGGCACTCCATGTCTCAGGGCCCGCAGCAGGAGTCTGACCTCGTGCGACACCGGCGGCTCGAAGATCTGTAGCCCGGTCCGCGCGCCACACCGGATCGAAGCGTATCCCGTGTCGGGGCGGTCGGGGAAGGGAGTGTTTATCGTCAGGCAGACGACTATGATCGCCGCATGCCCTACGACCCGTCAGCCTTTCCGCCCTTCGCCGTCACCGTGGACCTGGTCGTGCTGACCGTGCGCCGTCATTCGCTGTGTGCGCTGGCGGTGCGCAGGGGTGAGTCGCCGTTCCAGGGGCGGTGGGCGCTGCCCGGCGGTTTCGTACGGGCCGACGAGGACCTGTCCCAGGCCGCGGCCCGGGAGCTGGCCGAGGAGACCGGGCTGAGCGCCCACGACCCCGCGGCGCCGGCCCAGGACAACGGCGCCCATCTCGAACAGCTCGCCACCTACGGTGACCCGAAGCGGGACCCCCGGATGCGGGTCGTCAGCGTCGCCCACCTCGCGCTCGCTCCGGATCTGCCCGCGCCCCGTGCAGGCGGCGACGCGAGCAACGCGCGCTGGGCTCCGGTCGAGGAACTGCTCCAGCAAGGCGGATACGGCCGCGACGGCGAACCCGTGGCGCCGCTCGCCTTCGATCACGCCCAGATCCTTGCCGACGGGGTCGAGCGGGCCCGCTCCAAGATCGAGTACTCCTCGCTGGCCACCGCGTTCTGCACGCCCGAGTTCACCGTGGGGGAGCTGCGACGGGTCTACGAAGCCGTGTGGGGGGTCGCCCTCGATCCGCGCAACTTCCATCGCAAGGTCACCGGAACGCCTGGATTCCTGGTCCCCACCGGCGGCACCACGACCCGCCAGGGTGGCCGGCCGGCCCAGCTCTTCCGGGCCGGGGGCGCCACCCTGCTCAACCCGCCGATGCTCCGTCCCGAGGTCTGACGCACACGGCAGCCGGGACCCGTGTCGGCCGATGCCGGCAGGGGCGTGCCGGTGCCCCTTCCGCCTATTGGCGGACGCGTAGCCCGCCCGACTTGCGCACCACCGAAGAATAGATAGGGGGATACCAGGAAAACCGGACATCGCGCGCTATCTTGCTGCAGGTGATCCAGGCCTTCGGATTGACCAGCAACCCCCGCAAGGCGCACCCGCCCGCCGTCGACGACGTCTCCTTCGAGGCGCGCGCCGGTCATGTCACCGTGCTCCACGGAGCCGGGGGAGCGGGCAAGACGACGACGCTCAGGCTCATGCTCGAACTGCAACAGGGTCGCGGTATCACCCACTTCCGGGGACGGCCCCTGCACCGGATCGCTCATCCGTCACGGGAAGTCGGCGTGCTCCTCGGGGACGTGCCCGGGCATCCGGCCCGCTCGGTCCGCGGCCACCTGCGCATGCTGTGCGCGGCGGCCGGTGTCCCCGTCCGCCGCGCGGACGAGGTGCTCGAGGTCGTGGGTCTCGTCAGCCTCCGCGAGGAGCGCCTCGGGACCCTGTCGCGCGGCATGGACCGCAGGCTCGGACTGGCCTGCGCCCTGCTGGCGGACCCGCACACACTCGTGCTGGACGCGCCCACCGCATGTCTGTCCGCCCGCGAGGCGCGCTGGCTGCACGGCATGCTGCGCGCCCACGCGGACCAGGGCGGCACGGTGCTGTTCACGACGGCCGACCCCAAGGAGGCGGCTCGCACGGCCGACCGGGTCGTCACCCTGGACGGCGGCAGGCTCTCCGCCGACCAGGAGGGCAGGGAGTTCGCCCGCACCCGGCTGCGTCCGCGCGTGGCCGTCCGCAGCCCCCACGCCGCCCGCCTCGCAGCTCTGCTCGCCAAGGAGGCGCGTACCGCGCAGCGCTCCGTCGAGGTCGTGCGAGAGGCCGGCAATCACCTCTCGGTGTACGGCAGTACGACCGCCGATGTCGGCGAGATCGCCTTCCGTCACGGCATCCTCGTCCATCAACTCGCCGACGAAGTCGGTGACATGGGGTCCAGCGCGGGTCCAGAGGGCGGCGAGAGCGCGGACGGAGGGCCGCTGTCCGCCGGGCGGGACCGGGCCGTCGCGGAGCACTCCCCGCAGGGGCGGACGCAGGGCGAGTGCGGCTCGTCGTCGCAGGGGAGGAGCGCCGTACCCGCGTCGGCGGTGCCCGCTCTTCCCTCCGAGGAGCGCAAGCGGTCGTTGTCCCGTGTCTCCCTGCCTGACGACGCGCTGGAGCGGAACGCCGACGGCCCCCGCCCGGTGCCCACGGGGAAGCGCGACGCCCTCTCCAGGAGCGAGGACACCGCAAGGGGGCCGCAAACGGAGGGTCTGCCGAAGTCCGACGCCGCATCCGCTGCCGGCCGCGCACCCGCCGGTGCCGCTTCCGCAGTCGAGGCGCCCACGGGCGGCGCCGATGCGGCGGCCTCCGGCACCTCCATGATCGCCGCCGGTGCCCGTTCGGACGTGCCTGCCCCGGAGGCCGACTCCGCGGAGGCCACCGCCGGCGCACGAGCCAGAGCCGATGCCACGACCATGGTCGCCGACGACACGCCCGCGGCCGGCACCACAGTGCCCGGCGCACGGAACCCGGGCGCCAGGCATCCCGGCAGCGGGCAGCCACGGGCCGAACCGCCGGCGCGCTCGCTCGCCGACGCGGCCCGTACCCTCGACGCCCTGTCCCCCCTCCCGCCGCCCATCACCGTCCGCACCGCTCGCGGTCCCCTCCGCCCGCTGCGCTACGAACTGCGGCGCGCCGCGGGAATCGGCACCGGTTTCCTCAACTGCGGGGCCGCACTGCTGGTGTCCGCGCTCACCGCCGTACTCCTCGCCCGGATCGGTCACACCCCGCAGGCACGGCTGTTCGCCGCGTGGCCGAGGGAACTGCCGCTGCCACCCGCGGCGCTCGCGGCGGGGCTGCTCGGCGCCCTGTCCTTCGGGGACGAGTTCCGTCACCCCGCGCTGGCGGCGGACCGCGGCACCGTGCCACGTCGGCTGGGCCTGCTCACCGCCAAACTCCTCGTATCCGGAGCCACCGCCGTGATGCTGGCCTTTCTCACGGTGGGCTGCGACGCCGAGGTGCTCTACCTCGTCCACGGCCGGGAGCTGACCCAAGTTCCCTCGGACTGGCTTTCCTTGAGCGTGAGTTGGTTCGGACTTGTGGTCGGCTGCGCCTGGGCAGGGGTACTGGCGGCCGGGATCTTCCGGTCCACCACGGCCGGTCTCGCCGCCGTCCTCGCCGTGCCCATCGCCCTCGTTCCCGTCCTGCGGTGGGTGCTGGGCGGACCGGCCGTGCGGACGGCGGCCGGCTTCCCCGTGCGGATGCGTCAGGTGCTGCTGCCGCAGTGGCCCTTCGGAGGTGAGCGCTATCTGCTGGCCACGGCCCGGGTCGTCGCCCAACCGGTCGGCGGCGCACTGGCGTTGTCGCTGGCCGCGCTGTTGTGTGCGTACCTGGTCACGACCGTGCGAACCAGGGTTCGATGACCACCGCTGCGAACGCATCCGGTCCCGGCATGCCAACAACTCCCCGAATACGGCTCGTTTCCTTCCGATAAGGCGTCAATTGCGACGCGGTGAGCGATCACCCTTTCGTGTGCTTTTCACCAAAGACCTCAAGGGAGTTGAAGACGACGCCGACAAAGGATGCGTGAGTACCCTTGCGCACACCATGATGACCGCCGCCCGCTCCTCAGACTCCGGTCTGGTCGGCCCGGGCGAACTCGACCGCTACCCCTACACCGACGCCTCGGTGAACGACCGGGTCGGAGCGCCTGCCTGGGAGGGAGCGGAGCCCGAGCTGGGCCGCGTGGGCCGGCGCGCCACGGGCAGCCGCGGGCGCGGACTGCACGGCCAACTCGTTCAACAGCTCGGTCAGATGATCGTATCGGGCGACCTGGGGGCCGACCGCCCGCTCGTGCCCGAGGAGATCGGCCAGCGCTTCGAGGTCTCCCGTACCGTCGTCCGGGAGTCCCTCCGCGTCCTGGAGGCCAAGGGCCTCGTCAGCGCCCGCCCGAACGTCGGTACGCGCGTGCGCCCCGTCAGTGACTGGAACCTCCTGGACCCGGACATCATCGAGTGGCGGGCCTTCGGGCCCCAGCGCGACGATCAGCGCCGCGAGCTGAGCGAGCTGCGCTGGACGATCGAGCCGCTGGCCGCCCGCCTCGCCGCCGGGCACGGACGGGAGGAGGTGCAGCAGCGCCTGTCCGACGTGGTCGAGATCATGAGTCACGCCATGGCACAGGGTGACGCGCTGACGTTCTCGCGGGCCGACACCGAGTTCCACGCGCTGCTCATCCAGATCGCCGGCAACCGCATGCTGGAGCACCTCTCCGGAATCGTCTCGGCCGCTCTCCAGGTCTCCGGGGGACCGGTCACGGGCTGTGACCGGCCGAACGAGGCCTCCCTCGCGCTGCACGCGCGGATCGTCGACGCGCTGGGCACCGGCGACGGCACGGCGGCGGAGACGGCAATGCGTCAGCTGCTCACCGTCCACCCCGAGGTGGAGCGCGTGGTTCCCGCCCCGCGCGAGCATTGACCCGTTTCCCAGCGGTGCGGTCGTCGGTTTGCCGCGGTGCCGTGGCCGGCGCGGCGGCCGGGCTCGGGGACCGGCCGTCGCCGGCCCCCGCCGGAATCCTCGGAGTCCGGCGGGGCCCGGCGTCGCCGTGGCCGGGCTGCGATCGACCCCGGCCGACGGGGCGGCTGCGCAGGTGATCCTGTATGCCGGTCTTCGATAGCTTTTGATCGCTTATGGGGTGTGACTCGGGCCACGCAGATTGGGCGTAACGCTCGTGGGAGCAGCGCGATGACCTAAGAGGTGACAGCCGCGGAGGGAATACGGACGCCTGGCAAGGCGCTGTGCATCTCCCCGGCCCCCGCCCGCTCCGTCGGCCCATCCCCGGCCGGTGGTCGGCTCCTGTCCGTCGTGGACGGGGCCGGAAGCCGTTTTCCAACGTTCCGAGAGGTTGTTCGTGTCGGCCAGCACATCCCGTACGCTCCCGCCGGAGATCGCCGAGTCCGTCTCTGTCATGGCGCTCATTGAGCGGGGAAAGGCTGAGGGGCAGATCGCCGGCGACGATGTGCGTCGGGCCTTCGAAGCCGACCAGATTCCGGCCACTCAGTGGAAAAACGTACTGCGCAGCCTCAACCAGATCCTTGAGGAAGAGGGTGTGACGCTGATGGTCAGTGCAGCAGAGCCCAAGCGCACCCGAAAGAGCGTCGCAGCGAAGAGCCCGGCCAAGCGCACCGCCACCAAGACGGTCGCGGCCAAGACGGTGACCACCAGGAAGGCCACCGCCACCACGGCCGCCCCGGTCGCGCCCGCCGCCCCGGCCGCCGACGAGCCCGTCGAGGAAGCCGCACCCGCCAAGAAGACCGCTGCAAAGAAGACGACCGCCAAGAAGGCGACCGCCAAGAAGACGGTCGCCAAGAAGACCGCGGCCAAGAAGACGACCGCCAAGAAGGACGACGGCGAACCGGTCGAGGACGAGGCCCTCGAGGAGACCAAGGCCGCCGACGAGCCCGAGGGCACCGAGAGCGCGGGCTTCGTCCTGTCCGACGAGGACGAGGACGACGCTCCCGCCCAGCAGGTCGCCGCCGCCGGTGCCACCGCCGACCCGGTCAAGGACTACCTCAAGCAGATCGGCAAGGTCCCGCTGCTCAACGCCGAGCAGGAGGTCGAGCTCGCCAAGCGCATCGAGGCCGGTCTGTTCGCCGAGGACAAGCTGGCCAACGCCGACAAGCTCGCACCCAAGCTCAAGCGCGAGCTGGAGATCATCGCCGAGGACGGCCGCCGCGCCAAGAACCACCTGCTGGAGGCCAACCTCCGACTGGTGGTCTCCCTGGCCAAGCGCTACACCGGCCGCGGCATGCTCTTCCTGGACCTCATCCAGGAGGGCAACCTCGGTCTGATCCGCGCGGTCGAGAAGTTCGACTACACCAAGGGCTACAAGTTCTCCACGTACGCCACCTGGTGGATCCGTCAGGCGATCACCCGCGCCATGGCCGACCAGGCCCGCACCATCCGTATCCCGGTGCACATGGTCGAGGTCATCAACAAGCTCGCGCGCGTGCAGCGCCAGATGCTCCAGGACCTGGGCCGCGAGCCCACCCCGGAGGAGCTGGCCAAGGAACTCGACATGACCCCGGAGAAGGTCATCGAGGTCCAGAAGTACGGCCGTGAGCCCATCTCGCTGCACACCCCGCTGGGCGAGGACGGCGACAGCGAGTTCGGTGACCTCATCGAGGACTCCGAGGCCGTGGTCCCCGCCGACGCGGTCAGCTTCACGCTGCTGCAGGAGCAGCTGCACTCCGTTCTGGACACCCTGTCCGAGCGTGAGGCAGGCGTCGTCTCCATGCGCTTCGGTCTCACCGACGGTCAGCCGAAGACCCTCGACGAGATCGGCAAGGTCTACGGCGTGACGCGTGAGCGCATCCGCCAGATCGAGTCGAAGACCATGTCGAAGCTGCGCCACCCGTCGCGTTCGCAGGTGCTGCGCGACTACCTCGACTAGGTCCCGGTCGTTCGATGCCGAAGGCCCGGCCCCCTCGGGGGCCGGGCCTTCGTGCTGCGCGCGACGGCAGCCTGAATGACTCTGGGTGTTCCAGTACCACCCCAGAGTGAGGAGGCCGTATGTGCCGTTCGATTGCCCGGGCACTGATCGGGCCCCTGGCCCTCGTGGCCGTGATGACCGCCATACCCCTGACCACCCCTGCCGTCGCGGCCCCCGGCGGCGTGGTCGTCGGGGGGTTCCCGATAGACGTCTCACAGGCTCCCTGGACCGTGGCGCTGTCGAGCCGTGACCGGTTCGGGGGTACGCGGGCGGGGCAGTTCTGCGGCGGCGTGGCGGTCTCACGGACCACCGTGCTCACCGCGGCCCACTGCATGGCCGATGAGGTCCTCGGGGCGCCGCCGAACCAGGTGCGAGACCTGCGAGTCATAGCGAGCCGTACGGACCTGCTGTCCACCGAGGGCGAGGAGATCGCCGTACGGGATGCCCGGGTGAATCCGCGCTACGACGTCGCGGGCAACTCCGGCGACTTCGCGGTGCTCACTCTCGCCCAGCCGCTGCCGCGCGGCGCCGTGGTGGCGATGGCGCCCGAAGGCGATACAGCGTACAAGCCCGGGACGAAGGCACTGGTCTCCGGCTGGGGAGACACCACGGGCGGCGGGGCGTACCCGCGCCACCTCCGCGCCGCGCACGTAAAGGTGCTGGCGGACGACGTCTGCGCCCGCGCCTATCCCGGTGGTCCGGACGGGACCTACCGGGCCGACACCATGCTCTGCGCCGGAGAGCCCGCAGGCGGCCCTGACGCCTGCCAGGGCGACAGCGGGGGCCCGCTCGTGGCATCGGGCCGGCTGATCGGCCTGGTGTCCTGGGGGAGCGGATGCGGCCAGCCCGGAGACCCCGGTGTCTACACACGGGTGTCCGACGTCCTCCGGGGCCTGGGAGTCCTCCGGGGCCCGGGAGAGCCGGCTGCGGGTCCGCAGCGGCCCCGGAAGGACTCCTGAGGGCTTCACAGAGGCATGAACACGGGCGGCCGCTCCTGGGGACAGGAGCGGCCGCCCGTTCACCGGCCTGTGCCGGCGCTGGCTCGTCGTGGGTGCGAGATTCAGCGCTCTTCGTCGGAAGCCTCGCTCGGAGCGGACGTCAGCCGCTCCGTCTCGTCCTGTATCTCAGCGGCGATCTTCTTGAGTTCCGGCTCGAACTTGCGACCGTGGTGGGCGCAGAAGAGCAGTTCTCCGCCGCTGAGCAGGACGACGCGCAGGTATGCCTGGGCGCCGCAGCGGTCGCAGCGATCGGCGGCCGTCAGCGGGCTCGCGGGGGTCAGAACAGTAGTCACGTCGCCTCTTCTCTAGCTCGACGAGCTGTCGTACCAGGGTCAACATCCAACCAGCCCGAAAACGTTCCCGCTCGTGGCTTTTTCTGGAAAAAATCTTCCGGGGCGGCTGTCTGCTGCCGGGTGGCGGCGAATGTGCCGTAGTGCGTCTCTTGGGTGCTTACGGTTTCGCGCGGTATCCGGTCTCTGTCCTCCCGGCTGGCTTGCCGGTTGTTCATGAGGACGTGCCCGGAGCCTAAATGGTTCATGCCTCCAAGGGAACGTGATGTGGACTTCACCCCATCGAGGGATCGAACATCCATGCGACTGTGGACTAGGCTGAGATTTCGACGAGGGTTGCGTTACAACGGCTCTACCAGGCCTCGGTACCCTCTGAGCGGCAACCGAAGCCAACCCCTTACCCACGAGGGGGTCATCTGAAATTCAGCGAGGAGCGAACCGCGTGACCGCCGATACGTCCGTGCCGTCCACAGCGCTGCTGGCAGGAGCAGACCGGGACGGTTCCAACTACACCGCGCGGCACCTGCTCGTCCTCGAGGGCCTCGAGGCCGTGCGGAAGCGCCCGGGTATGTACATCGGCTCGACAGACAGTCGCGGTCTGATGCACTGTCTGTGGGAGATCATCGACAACTCCGTGGACGAGGCCCTGGGCGGCTACTGCGACCACATCGATGTGATCCTCCACGACGACGCCTCCGTCGAGGTGCGGGACAACGGCCGCGGCATCCCCGTGGACGTGGAGCCCAAGACCGGCCTGTCCGGCGTCGAGGTCGTGATGACCAAGCTCCACGCCGGCGGCAAGTTCGGCGGTGGCTCCTACGCCGCCTCCGGCGGACTGCACGGCGTCGGCGCCTCCGTGGTCAACGCCCTCTCGGCCCGCCTCGACGTCGAGGTGGACCGCGGTGGTCACACCCACGCCATCAGCTTCCGGCGCGGCGTTCCGGGGGCCTTCCGCGGTAACGGGGCCGAGGCCAAGTTCGAGGCCGGGAGCGGCCTGGCCAAGAGCAAGAAGATCCCCAAGACGCGTACCGGCACGCGCGTGCGGTACTGGGCCGACCGGCAGATCTTCCTGAAGGACGCCAAGCTCTCCCTGGAGAACCTGCACCAGCGTGCCCGGCAGACCGCCTTCCTGGTGCCGGGCCTGACCATCGTCGTGCGGGACGAGTTCGGACTCGGCGAGGGCGGCAGCAAGGGTGAGGAGTCCTTCCGCTTCGACGGCGGCATCAGCGAGTTCTGCGAGTACCTGGCGAGCGACAAGGCGGTCTGCGACGTCCTCCGCTTCTCGGGGCAGGGCACCTTCAAGGAGACCGTCCCGGTCCTGGACGAGCACGGTCAGATGACCCCGACCGAGGTCGCGCGTGAGCTCGGCGTCGACGTCGCGCTGCGCTGGGGAACCGGCTACGACGCGAAGCTGCGGTCGTTCGTGAACATCATCGCCACCCCCAAGGGCGGCACCCACGTCGCCGGCTTCGAGCAGGCCATCACGCAGACGATGAACGAGGTGCTGCGGGCCAAGAAGATGCTCCGCGTCGCCGAGGACAACATCGTCAAGGACGACGCTCTGGAGGGTCTCACCGCCGTCGTCACGGTCCGCCTCGCGGAGCCGCAGTTCGAGGGCCAGACCAAGGAGGTCCTCGGCACCTCGGCGGCCCGCCGCATCGTGAACAACGTGGTCACCAAGGAACTGAAGGCGTTCCTGACCTCCACCAAGCGGGACGCGGCCGCCCAGGCCCGGGTCGTGATGGAGAAGGTGGTCGCCGCCGCCCGCACCCGGGTCGCGGCCCGCCAGCACAAGGACGCGCAGCGGCGCAAGACCGCCCTGGAGTCCTCTTCCCTTCCGGCGAAGCTCGCCGACTGCCGCAGCGACGACGTCGACCGCAGCGAGCTGTTCATCGTCGAGGGCGACTCGGCGCTCGGTACGGCGAAGCTGGCTCGGAACTCCGAGTTCCAGGCGCTGCTGCCCATTCGCGGCAAGATCCTCAACGTGCAGCGGTCGTCGGTGACCGACATGCTCAAGAACGCCGAATGCGGCGCGATCATCCAGGTCATAGGGGCGGGCTCGGGCCGCACCTTCGACATCGACGCGGCCCGCTACGGCAAGATCATCATGATGACCGACGCCGATGTGGACGGTTCCCACATCCGCTGTCTGCTGCTGACGCTGTTCCAGCGCTACATGCGGCCCATGGTCGAGTCCGGGCGGGTCTTCGCCGCGGTGCCGCCGCTGCACCGCATCGAGCTGATCCAGCCGAAGAAGGGCCAGGACAAGTACGTCTACACGTACTCGGACCGCGAGCTGCGCGACAAACTCATGGAGTTCCAGAGCAAGGGCATCCGGTACAAGGACTCGATCCAGCGCTACAAGGGCCTGGGCGAGATGGACGCCGACCAGCTGGCCGAGACCACGATGGACCCGCGTCACCGCACCCTGCGCCGGATCAACCTGTCCGACCTGGAGGCCGCTGAACAGGTCTTCGACCTGCTCATGGGCAACGACGTGGCACCGCGCAAGGAGTTCATCTCCGGCTCGGCGGCCACCCTGGACAGGTCACGGATCGACGCGTAGCCGCACCACCCCGGCGCCGGCCGGCCGGTCCGCTCCGGGCGAGCGGCCGGCCGACCGCCATGTGGTCACTCCTACGTCGAGACCGGTGAGAGCCGGGGTCTCTTAAACCAACGGTGTGCCTTGCCCGTCTCTCCACCCGGGCGTCTCTCCACCCGTGGGTGGAGAGACGCCGGCCCGTTGATTCCACCCGCGATCCACCCCCGCTCCGATCTCCCGACCGGCGGGTTTCCGTAGCTTCGATGGTGTCGGCGGCACCCGCTCCCGACCGCACCTTCTCGCTCACGGAGGCAGTGATGTCCGGGTTCGTCAACGCGCTGGTGATCGTGGCCGTCGCCGCCGTGGTGATCGTGCGGCAGTTCCGTGCCCGCGCGATCGACACGGACCGGCGCTGGTGGCCGCTGCCCGTGCTCCTCGCTGTGGTGGCACTGCGTGAACCCGGCATAGTCGACGACCACCACCCCACGGCCTCGGTCACCCTGCTCGCCGTCGAACTGCTCATCGGCGCGTTCACGGGCGCCGGCTGGGCCTGGACCACGCGGATCTGGACGGCGCCGGACGGTGTCGTGTGGACCAGGAGCACCAAGGCCAGTGCCGTCGTCTGGCTCGTCGGCATAACCCTGCGAGCCGGCCTCTTCGCCCTCGGCGCCGCGTCAGGCGTGCACCAGGACAGTTCCGCGCTGATGCTGGGCCTCGCCGGCACCCTGCTGGTACGCGCCGGGGTCCTGGCCTGGCGGGCACAGTCCCTCGGCCCCTCGTGCCGCCCGGCCCCCGCGTACGGTGACGACGTGCGGCTCGCCTGGAAGGAGCGCGTGTGACGGAGAACGCTCTGACCCGCTGGCCGACCCGGGAGGCGCTGGGCCGGGCCGGCACCAGCCGGCCCCGGCGGATGCTCGCCTGGGCGGTCCGGTTCCTGGTACTCGCCCTGCTGCTGTGGGGCGCTTTCAGTCAGAGACACGTCGGCATCTGGGGTGCGCTCGCGGCCGCGGCGGCAGTCCTGCTGGCCGGCCTCGTCTCGTGGGCGTTCTTCCACACCACCTATGAGCACCGGCTGGTGTCCTCGCTCGCCCTCATGGCGGTGCTTCTGGGCATCGCGGTGACGGCCGAGGCCACCGGGTTCAGAGGACCGGCCCTGGTGATCTGGTGCGGTTGCGGAGTCTCGGCCCTGGAGCGGCTGCCCCTGGGTGCCGCGCTGCCCGTGACGTCCGTGGCACTGGCCTCGTTCTCCGCCTTCAACAACGACGTGTGGCTCACCACCGCCGCCACGGTGGCGGGCATGGCCCTCGCCGGATACGTACTGCGGCTCGACGCGGAGGCCCGGGGCGGCGCACAGCGGCTACTGGCCCAGGCACGCGCCGCCCGGGCCGCCGAGGCGGAGTCGGCCGCGCTGGCCGAACGGGCGAGGATCGCCCGGGAGATCCACGATGTGCTCGCGCACAGCCTCTCGGCGCAGCTGGTGCACCTGGAGGCCGCCCGGCTGCTCATCGAGCGCGGCGCGGACCGGGACCAGATCCTGGAGCGGGTGGTGGCCGCCCGGGGCATGGCCCGTGACGGCCTCGCCGAGACCAGGCAGGCGCTGAGCGCGCTGCGGGGCGAGCTGACTCCGCTGGAGGAGTTCCTGACCGGACTCGTCAGTGCGGCCGACGGTGCCGATGTCACCGTCACGGGTGAGCGCAGACCTCTGCCGGCCGAGGCGTCGCAGGCCGTGCGACGCGTCGCGCAGGAGGCACTGACCAACGTCCGCAAGCATGCCCAGGGTGCCAAAGTGCAGCTGTGGCTCGACTACGGCGAGCACGAAGTGACACTGGGCGTACGGGACTCGGGTGGGCGTCCGGGCGAACTCACGGGTGCCGGCGGCGGGTACGGTCTGCGGGGGATGCGGGAGCGCGCCGAGCTGCTGGGCGGTTCGCTCGACGCGGGACCGGACGAGGAAGGGTTCGTGGTGACGCTGAAGGTGCCCGTATGACGGAGCCGGGGGAGAGGAAGGCCGCGCGGGTCGTGGTCGCCGACGACCAGACCGTGGTCCGCGAAGGCATCGTGATGCTGCTGGGCCTGCTGCCCGGTCTGGAAGTAGTAGGGTCCGCCGGCGACGGCGAGGAGGCGGTGCGGCTGGTCGCCGAACTCGCCCCGGATGTAGTGCTGATGGACCTGCGGATGCCGCGCTGCGACGGGGTGGAGGCCACGCGCCGGATCCGGTCGGAGTACCCGGGTACCCAGGTGGTGGTGCTCACCACCTTCGGGGACGACGAGTCGCTGTTCCCCGCGCTGCACGCCGGAGCCCGCGGCTATCTGACCAAGGACGCGGGCGGCGACGAGATCGTGCGGGCCGTGGAGAGCGTTCTGTCGGGAGAGGCGGGACTGGCGCCGAGCGTCCAGCGGCGCCTGCTGGAGAGACTGTCGGAGCCCGCGCCCGTA
The DNA here is from genome assembly GCF_040631045.1 of Streptomyces sp. NPDC005706. Lineage (NCBI taxonomy): Bacteria > Bacillati > Actinomycetota > Actinomycetes > Kitasatosporales > Streptomycetaceae > Streptomyces > Streptomyces sp. NPDC005706. Next base: position 98,413 of record NZ_JBEXYS010000021.1, read on the forward strand.
CCCGCCGTGACCGAGGCGCCCGACGGGCTGACCGCGCGGGAGGCCGAGGTCCTGGTGCTGATCGCCGAGGGGCTCACCAACCAGGAGATCGCGCGCCGGCTGCACGTCTCCACGGCCACCGTGAAGACCCACATCAACAATCTCTTCGCCAAGACGGGCCTCAAGGACCGGGCGCAGGCGGTGCGTTACGCCTACGCGAAGGGACTGGTGCGGCCTCCCGTGAAATGAGTCACCTGATGGGGTGAAGCGTTCCGGGAAGAGAAGTCACGGAACTTCCCGGTCTGTCCATCCTTGGGTATGCAGTCAAGCGACGGTCGTGCCCGGGGAGCCGGGGACGGTGCCGGGAGTGCGGCCGGCAATCACGAAGACCACGGCACGGCCTCCCGCGAGGTGAGGTACGAGGACCCCTGGTACGACGCCCTGGCCTCCGGCTGGGGCGAACCGGACGGCACCGGCGCGTCGGCCCGGGCCGTACCGGCCGCACGCGGTGAGCGGGACGCGGCGGCGGTCCGCGCCCGCGACGTGTACCTCGAGGTGCAGCGCAGCGAGGCCTTCCAGGAGGTACGCGGCCGGTACCGGAGGTTCGTGGTGCCGGGAGGCGCCGCCTTCCTCGTCTGGTACGTGGGTTACGTGGTCACCGCGACGACCGCTCCGGGGCTCATGGCCAGGCCGGTGGTGGGGGCGGTGAACGTGGGGATGCTGGCCGGGCTCGGGCAGTTCCTCAGCACCTTCCTGCTCACCTGGGGCTACGTCAGGCATGCTCGGCTGCGCCGGGACCGGCTCGCGCTGGAACTGCGCTGGGACACACAAGAACTGACCCGTGGAGCCCGGGGAGGCGCCTCGTGACCGATGAACACCAGACACTGGCACTGCTGTTGTTCAGCGGGTTCGTGGCCGTGACCCTGGCCATCACGACATGGGTGAGCCGCAGACGGCACGGCTCCGCGGAGGAGTTCTACGCCGGCGGGCGGTTGTTCTCCCCGATGGAGAACGGTTTCGCGGTCTCGGGCGACTACGTGTCGGCCGCCTCCTTCCTCGGGGTCACCGGTCTCATCGCGCTCTACGGGTACGACGGGCTGCTGTACGTGGTGGGCTTCCTCGTGGCCTGGCTGGTCGTGCTGTTCCTGGTGGCGGAACTGGTGCGCAACTGCGGGCGCTTCACGCTCGCCGACGTGGTCGCCGCGCGGATGAGTGAGCGGCCGGTGCGGATCGCGGCGGGAACCGCCTCGGTCACGGTGTCCGTTCTGTACCTGGTGGCCCAGATGGTGGGCGCCGGCAGCCTGGTGGCACTGCTGCTGGGGCGCGCGAGCGGGACGGCCCAGGTGTGGGCGGTCATCGCGGTCGGCGCCCTGATGGTGACCTATGTGTCCCTGGGCGGGATGCGGGCCACCACCTGGATCCAGATCGTGAAGGCGGTGCTGCTGCTCGGCGGGACGGTCGCGCTGACCGTGCTGGTACTGGTGCGCTTCCACGGCGACGTGAACCGGCTGCTGGTCACGGCGGCGGAACGAAGCGGCCACGGGGACGCGTTCCTGGCGCCGGGGCTGAAGTACAGCGGGAGCTGGACCGCCCGCCTCGACTTCATCAGCCTGGGCCTCGCCCTGGTGCTGGGCACGGCGGGGCTGCCGCACATCCTCTCCCGCTTCTACACCGTGCCCACCGCACGGGCCGCCCGCCGTTCCGCGGTGTGGTCCATCGGCCTGATCGGCGGCTTCTACCTGATGGCGATCGTGCTCGGATTCGGGGCCGCGGCAGTGGTGGGCCCCGAGGCCCTGCGTCGCTCCAACGCGGCCGGGAACACGGCGATGCCCCTGCTCGCCCTGGATCTCGGCGGGGGCGTCGGCTCCACGGGCGGGACGGTGCTGTTCGCGGTGGTCGCCGCCGTCGCCTTCGCGACGATCCTCGCGGTGGTCGCCGGGATCACCCTCGCCTCCTCGGTGTCCGTGGCCCATGATCTGTACGCGTCGCTGCGGCGGCCGCGCACCAAGGCGCGCGGCGAGGTCGCGGTGGCCCGCGTCGCGGCCGTGGGCATCGGCGTCGTCGCGATCGCTCTCGGTCTGCTGGCCCGCGACCTGAACGTCGCCTTCCTCGTCGGTCTCGCCTTCGCCGTGGCCGCGTCGGCGAACCTGCCGGTGCTGGTGTACTCACTTTTCTGGCGTGCCTTCACCACCCGCGGTGCGGTGTGGGCCGTATACGGCGGACTGATCCCGGCTCTCGTGCTGGTGCTGCTGTCCCCGGTGGTGTCCGGCAGTCCGGGGTCGCTGTTCCCGGACATCGATCTGCAGTACTTCCCGCTGCAGAACCCGGGCATCGTCTCCATCCCGCTGGGCTTTCTGGCCGGCTGGCTGGGCACGGTCACCTCGGACGAGGTCGCCGACGAGGCCAAGTACGCGGAGACCGAGGTTCGGTCGCTGACCGGCGCGGGCGCCGCGTAGCGGGACCGAAACAGAGGCGTGGACAGGCGCGCCGCGCGCGGGCGCGGTGCGGCGCGGTGGCCGGTGGGCACCGGCGCCTACGGCGCCACCCACGCGTAACGGTGTTCCGGGCGGCCGGTGTCGCCGTACTTCAGGGAGAGGCTGAGACGGCCCGCCTGTTCCAGGTGGCGGAGGTAGCGCTGGGCCGTGGAGCGGCTCAGGCCGGTGCGCGCCGCGACCTCGTGGGCGGACAGCGGCTGGTCCGAACCGTGCAGCACATCGCAGATGAGGTCCGTGGTGGGTTCCGAGTGGCCGCTGGGCAAACCCGGCGCGGAGGGCGCGGGGGACGTGCGCAGCGCGCCGAAGATCCGGTCGACCTGCTCCTGACCTGTCAGGCCCCGGCCGCCGACCCGGTCGACGGTGCGGCGCAGGGCCGCGTAGGAGTCCAGGCGGGTGCGCAGGGAGGCGAAGGTGAAGGGTTTGACCAGATAGTGCAGGGCGCCCAGGCGCATGGCCTGCTGGACGGTCGTGACATCGCCGGCCGCCGTGATCATGATGACGTCGGTGCCGTGTCCCTGCTCCCGCATGCGGTGGACGAGTTCGAGACCGGTCCGGTCCGGCAGGTAGTGGTCGAGCAGAACCAGGTCGATGGCGGCGCGTTCGAGGGCGGCCAGTGCCTGCGCGGCGCTGTGCGCGCGGGCGGCCACCCGGAAACCGGGAACCTTTCCCACGTACTTGGCGTTTATCTCTGCGACGCGGAAGTCGTCGTCCACGACCAGGACGTCAATCATCGGGCCTCTCCTCCAAGGCCGGCGAGCGTTAAGCCCGTGTTTCGGCTCCGCAGTTGTAACGCGAGCAAAATGAGCACAACAGGTGCTTGCGAGCAAAAGAACGGCATGTGCTCACAAGACTGCTGCTGTGGCCGGGGCCACATCTACCGTCCCGGGCCATGAGCACAGACACCAGCCCCGCCATCGAGCTACGGGGCGCGAGCAAAACCTTCAGGACCCCGTCGGGGGGTCTGCACACGGCCGTGCGCGGCCTGGACCTCACCGTGCGGCGCGGCGAGTTCGTGGCCGTCGTCGGGCCGACCGGCTGCGGGAAGTCCACCACGCTGACCCTGGTCAGCGGACTGGAGGAGCCCAGCGAGGGCGAGGTGCTGGTGGCCGGGGAGTCGGTCGACGGCGTCGGTGACAAGGTCGGCTTCGTCTTCCAGCAGGACGCCACCTTCCCCTGGCGGACGGTGCTGTCCAATGTGATGGCGGGCCCCCGCTTCCGTGGCGTGCCCAAGGCGGAGGCCAAGCAGAAGGCCCGCGAATGGCTGGCCCGGGTCGGTCTCGCGGCCTTCGAGGACCGCTATCCGCACCAGCTCTCCGGTGGCCAGCGCAAGCGCGTCGCCCTCGCGGCCACCTTCGTCAACGATCCCGAGATCCTGCTGATGGACGAGCCGTTCTCGGCGCTCGACGTGCAGACCCGCGCGCTGATGTCGGACGAGCTGCTGGAGCTGTGGGAGGGCACGGGCGCCTCGGTCGTCTTCGTCACCCACGACCTGGAGGAGTCCATCGCGCTGGCCGACAAGGTCGTCGTGATGACCGCGGGGCCCGCGACCGTGAAGCAGGTCTTCGACATCGATCTGCCGAGGCCGCGCAAAGTCGAGTCGGTACGGCTGGAGCCGCGGTTCATCGAGATCTACCGCGAGATCTGGGAGTCCCTCGGCGAAGAGGTCCGCATCACCCGGGAAAGGGGTGCCGCGAATGTCGCCTGAGGTGCTCAGCACGCCGGTCGTCGACACGGTGAAGGGGCCGGGCCGCGCGCAGTCGCGGGCCCAGGCCGCCCGCAGACGCAAGGTGGTCGTCACCGTCGCGCGGGTGCTCCTCCTGGTGGCCGTGCTCGGTCTGTGGGAGGCGCTGTCCCGGGCCGAGGTCATCGATCCGTTCAACTTCTCGATGCCCTCGAAGATCTGGGACCAGATCAGCACCTGGGTGATGCACGGGACCGCGCAGGGCTCCCTGGGCGAGCAGGTCTGGTACACGCTGCACGAGGCGCTGCTCGGCTGGGCCATCGGTGTCATCGCCGGTGTGGTGTTCGGTATCGCTCTGGGGCGGATCGCCTTCCTCGCCGATGTCCTCGGTCCTTACATCAAGGTCCTCAACTCCCTTCCCAGGATCGTCCTGGCCCCGATCTTCGTGATCTGGTTCGGCCTGGGCCCCGCCTCCAAGGTCGCGTCGGCCGTGGTGCTGGTGTTCTTCCCGGTGTTCTTCAACGCCTTCCAGGGCGCCCGGGAGGTCGACCGCAACCTGGTCGCCAATGCCCGGATCCTCGGCGCGAGCGACCGCAAGGTGACGCTGCAGGTGGTCGTCCCGTCGGCGACCTCCTGGATCTTCACCAGCCTCCACGTCAGCTTCGGCTTCGCCCTCATCGGCGCGATCGTCGGCGAGTACATCGGCGCCACGAAGGGCATCGGCCTGCTCGTCGCCGCGTCCCAGGGAACCTTCAACGCCGCCGGCGTCTACGCCGCGATGGTCATTCTCGCGGTCGTCGCGCTCCTCGCCGAGGGGCTGCTGACCTTCGCCGAACGCCGCATCTTCCGGTGGAAGCCGGCGAACTCCGACCACTGAGCCCGGGCCGCCCGGCGCCGCTGCGCAGCCGTGGCACCCCCAGGACGCCCCCCCTCCCCGCACCGCCCCCTCACAAGGACGTGAACCCTCATGCGCAAGACCGCCAGATACGCCTCGCTCGCCGTCTCCGGCCTGCTCGCCCTCTCCTCGCTCACCGCCTGCGCCAATGACGCGGCGAGCAGCACCTCGGCCGGCGGCAGCAAGGGCGACGGCAAGGGCACGAAGGTCAAGATCATGGTCGGTGGCCTGGACAAGGTCATCTACCTGCCGGCCATGCTCACCCAGCGCCTCGGCTACTTCGACTCCGAGGGCCTCGACGTGGAACTGCTCAGCGAGCCCGCCGGTGTCCAGGCCGAGACCGCGCTCGTCTCCGGCCAGGTCCAGGGCGCCGTCGGCTTCTACGACCACACCCTCGACCTGCAGACCAAGGGCAAGGCCGTGGAGTCCGTCGTGCAGTTCTCGCACGCCCCCGGCGAGGTGGAGGTCGTCGCCGCCAAGAAGGCGGGGGACGTCACCTCTCCGAAGGACTTCAAGGGCAGGAAGCTCGGCGTCACCGGCCTCGGTTCCTCGACCGACTTCCTCACCAAGTACCTCGCGGTCAAGAACGGCGTGAACGTCAGCGAGTTCACCCCGGTCGCCGTGGGCGCCGGCCCCACCTTCATCGCGGCGCTGCAGCAGGGCTCGATCGACGCCGGTATGACCACCGACCCGACCGTCGCCACCATCCTGGACAAGAAGGCCGGGAAGATCCTCCTCGACATGCGCACCCCCGAGGGCTCCCAGGAGGCGCTGGGCGGGCCGTACCCGTCGTCCAGTCTGTACATGCAGACGGACTGGGTGAACGGGCACAAGGAGACCGTCCAGAAGCTGGCCGACGCGTTCGTCAAGACGCTCAAGTGGATGTCCAGCCACAGCGCCTCCGAGATCGCCGCCAAGATGCCCGCCGACTACTCCCAGGGCGACAAGGCGCTCTACGCGGAGGCGATCAAGAGCACGCTGCCGATGTTCACCAAGGACGGCGTGATGCCGGCGAACGGTCCCGAGACCGTCGAGAAGGTCCTCAAGGCGTTCAACCCCAACATCAAGAACGCCAAGGTGGACCTGAAGAAGACGTACACCACCGAGTTCGTCGAGGCCGCCAAGTAGCGCGCGCGACGAACCCGCTCAGACGCGGGTCGCCCACACGTAACGGTGTTCCGGGCGGCCCGCGTCGCCGTATTTGAGCGTCAGCCGGGCCCGTCCGGTCCGCTCCAGGAGCTTGAGATAGCGCTGGGCGGTCTGCCGGCTCACACCGGTGAGATCGGCGATCTCCTGCGCGGACAGGGCGCCTTCGGCCTGCATCAGGGCCCGGCGCACCAGTTCGGCGGTGGTGGGGGAGTGCCCCTTGGGCAGCACGGGCTCCGACGGCGCGGACAGGGCGCCGAACATCCGGTCCACCTCGGCCTGTTCGGCCTCACCGCCGCCGTCCAGCGTCCGGCGCAGCACGGCGTACGCCTCCAGCTTGGCCCGCAGTCCCGCGAACGCGAACGGCTTCACCAGGTACTGCAGCGCACCGTGCCGCATGGCCGCCTGTACGGTCGAGACGTCCCGCGCGGCCGTCACCATGATGACGTCGGTCTGGTGGCCGCGCCGGCGCATCTCCCGCACCACCGCGAGCCCGGTGTCGTCGGGCAGGTAGTGGTCCATGAGGACCAGGTCGAGGCGGGGCAGCGCGTCCAGCAGGCGCAGCGCCTCGGCCGCGTTGTGCGCCTCGCCGGCCACATGGAAGCCCGGCACCTTCCCGACGTAGGCGGCGTTGACGCGGGCGACGCGGGTGTCGTCGTCCACGACCAGGACCTCGATCACCGTGCCTCCTCCCCGGCGGTGGCCGGCGCCCCGGCCGTGGCCGTCCCGGACGCGCCGGGCCCGCTGAGCGCGGGCTCCTGGCCCGCAGCGCCCAGCGCGTCGGTGAGCGCCTCGGGCAGTACGACGGTGAACTCCGCGCCGCCGCCGTCGGCCGTGCCCACCGTCGCGCCACCACCCTGCCGTTCGGCGAGCCGGCGCACCAGCGGAAGCCCCAGGCCCCGCTTGCCGTGCGCGGGCGGCTTCTTGGTGGACCACCCGTCCGTGAAGACGAGCTCCCGCTGGTCCGCCGGAATCCCGGGACCGGTGTCGCTCACTCTCAGCACGACCGTGCGGCCCTCGGTGCGCAACTCGACCTCCACGCGCGCGTGCGGGGTGCCCGCGACCGCGTCCAGGGCGTTGTCCACCAGGTTGCCCACGACCGTCACGAGCCCGCGCGGGTCGACGAGCCGGTCCGGGAGCCGGGTGTGCTCCGACACCCACAGGGCGACCCCGCGCTCGGCGGCGACGGTCGCCTTGCCGACCAGCAGGGCGGCCAGCAGCGGGTCCTGGATCTTCTCCGTGACCTGCTCGGCGGTGACCCGGTGGTCACCGACGACCTCGCCGACGAACTCCACGGCGTCGTCGTACATCTCGAGTTCCAGCAGGCCGAGCAAGGTGTGCATGCGGTTGGCGTGCTCGTGGTCCTGCGCGCGCAGCGCGTCGATCAGGCCACGGGTGGAGTCGAGTTCACGGCCCAGCTGCTCCAGCTCGGTGCGGTCGCGCAGGGTGGCCACGGCGCCCCCGTCGTCGGTGGGCATGCGGTTGGCGACCAGGACCCGCTGTCCGCGCACGGTCAGCAGATCGGTACCGGTCACCCGGCCGGCGAGGACGTCCGCGGTGCGGCCCTCGCCCAGTGCCTCGTCCAGCGACTTGCCGACGGCCTCGTCGCCGAGCCCCAGCAGCCGCCGGGCCTCGTCGTTCAGCAGACGGATGCGGCCGCCGCGGCCGAGCGCGACCACGCCCTCCCTGATGCCGTGCAGCATCGCCTCGCGCTCGGCGAGCAGGGCCGAGATGTCCGAGAAGGCCAGGTCCCTGGTCTGCCGCTGCACCCGGCGCGAGATCAGCCAGGCGGCCAGCGCGCCCACCGCTAGGGCCCCGCCCGCGTACGCGAACAGACCCGGTATCGCGGCGAGCAGCCGGGCGCGCACGCTGTCGTAGGCGATGCCGACCGACACCGCCCCGATGATCCGGTGATCGGCGTCGTACAGCGGCACCTTCCCCCGCGCGGAGCGGCCCAGGGTGCCCTTGTCGATCTCCATGACCTCCCTGCCTTCCAGCGCGTCCCTGGGATCGGTGGAGACCTGCCGTCCGATCTGTTCCGGGGTGGGGTGCGACCACCGCACCCAGTGGAGGTCCAGCACCACGATGTACTCGGCGCTGGTGGCGTGCCGGATCCGTTCGGCCTCCCGCTGCACCGGGCCGTTCCTGCTCGGCGGGGTGGTCAGCACACCCTCGGCGATCTCCGGGTCCTGTGCCGTGGTCTGGGCGATGGCCAGCGCCCGGCGCATGGCCTCCTGGTCCAGCTGTTTGCTCAGCGGCGCCAGGAACAGCCCCGTCGCGAGCACCGCGACTCCCGCGGCGATCGCCACCTGCATCAGCAGCACCTGCGAGAACACCCGCCGGGGCAGACCGAGGCGCAGGCGGCGTGCGGGGGGAGTGGGGCTCATACCGACGACGGTACGTGGGCGGCCCGGCCCGGCCCCAGCCGGTGTGGCGGGGATCTCCCGGCCGGTGCCCGACGGAGCCGTGGCCGGGGCGCCGGGTTCAGCTCGCCAGCGCCGTCGTCCGCAGCTCGCGCACCGCGACCACGTCCATGCGCGCCGGAGCGCCCAGCACCGAGGCGCCGCAGCTCTCCGGGCGGGGCGGCAAGGACGCGCCCTGTGCCACCGAGACGCGCCAGCGGCGGCCGTCGGCATGGGCGACGGTGACCTCCCAGCGGGGCGCCCTGCCCTCGGTCCGTACGACGTTCAGCGCGCCGGCCCGGTGCACACCCGCCACCGAGCGCACGGCCAGCTCGGCGGCCTGGCCGGGCCGTTCCCAGGCGGAACACCCGCGGCAGCCCTCCAGCACCACGCGCCCCTCCTGGACGCCGTGCAGGACCGCCTCGACGGTGTGCGCCTCCACCCGGCCGTAGGCGTAGCCGTACGGCAGCACGAGCACTGTCGGCGAGAAGCGATGACCACCCAGATGGGTGACCTCCCAGACGCCCCGGACACCGGAGGCGGCCAGCTCGGCGGCGAGCGGGCGGCCGAGGAGGGCGCAGCAGCGGTCGCGCTTGCCGTTGGTGCAGACGAGCGCCAGCGGATCGCCGGTGTGCGGCCCGCCGCCGAGCGCCGTGCCGAAGGAGCGGTGGTCGCCGGCGCCGAGAGCGGTGAGGTCGAGGTCGAGCAGACGGCGCGGGTCGCGGATGGTGGCGCTGTGCAGCCACACGCTCCCGGGCACCGTGTGCGCCGCGTACACCTGGCGCGGTTCCGGGGTGCCGGGGTCGGCGTGCCGGCCGGGGCGCCGGACGAAAGCGACGCGGACGCCGGTTCCCTCGGCGGCGGCCTCCAGGGCGCGGCCGACCACGGGGTCCAGATGGCTCGAAGTGAGCGCCTTGGCGCCCCACGGCCCGGACTGCTCCAGCAGCAGCCACGTCGTCGCCGTGGCGGCCGTGGCGGACACGGGCTCGTCGAGGTTCCGGGAGACGGTCGCGCACCTACTCACAGAGGTGAGCCTAACCTGGCTGCCGGTGGGGCGACTTCCGGCCGGGCCCGTGTCCGCTCCGGCGGCGCCGCGGGCTCACCCCGGCGGAGGTTCGGACGGCGTCACTCCGGCAGGGGCTGCGGGGGACGCGGGCCGACGTAGTGACCGCTCGGGCGCATGCGTAGCGGGCGTTCGCCGTACTCCTCCAGGGTGTGCGCGATCCAGCCCGCCGTGCGGGCGACGGCGAAGATCGTCTCTCCGGCGGGGGCGGGCATGCCGCAGGAGGCGGTGAACACCGCGAGCGCCAGGTCGACGTTGGCGTGCAGCGGGGCGTGCCGGGCGGTCGTGGCGACGACGTCGCGGGCCGCGAGAAGCGCGGGCTCCGCGTGCGGCACCTGCTCCAGGAGGCCGAACAGCACGCGCGCGCGGGGGTCCTCGCCGGAGTAGAGCCGGTGCCCCAGCCCGGGAACACGCCGCCCCGCCCGCAGTTCGTCCGCGATCACCGGGACCGCGGTGCCCTGGTCCAGCACATCGAGCAGCATCCGGTGGGCCAGCCCGCTGGCGGCGCCGTGCAGCGGGCCCTCCAGGACGCCGAGCCCGGCCGAGACGGCCGCGTACGCGTGCGCGCGGGCCGACGCGGCGACCCGGACGGCGAGCGTCGAGGCGGCCAGGTCGTGGTCGGCGAGCAGGGCGAGGGCGGTGTCCAGGACGCGCAGCGAGGCCTCGTCGGCGCGGCGGCCGGTCAGCCGGCCCCACAGGCGGTGGGCCAGCGGGCCGTCGTCCTCGTGGTCGTGCCGGACGGGCGGCAGCGCGGCCACGAGCGTGGGGATGAGGGTGCGCCCGGTACCCAGCACCGTCTCCTCGGAGAGATCGAAGCGCAACGGATCCTCGGCCGCCGCGGCGATGGCCGCCACCCGCAGCCGGTCGGCCGGGGAGGTGTGCTCCGGCAGGGCGTTCACGGCGCGGCGGGCGACCTCGACGGTGGTCCCCGGCGCGGTGAAGGCGGCGCCCGGCGTCAACCGGCCCGTCCACAGCCACTCCGCGACCTCCTCGTAGGAGTGGCGCGCGGCCAGCTCGGTGGCGTCGACACCGCGGAAGTAGTAGCGGTCCTCCTCGATGAGGGTGATGCGGGTCCGTACGGACAGCTCACCCCCGGAGCCCGGACTCCCCGCGGCTTCCCGGCGGTTGCGCCGAGCGAGCGTCTCGACCTCCTTCGCGTCGAAGGTGCTGGCGCGGCCACCGGGTTCGCGCCTGCTGCCGAGCAGGCCGCGGCTCACATAGGCGTACACCGTCTCCGGCTTCACCCCGAGCAGCTCGGCGGTCTCCCTGGTGCTCAGCCTTCGCCCGGGCCGCCGGTCGGGAGCGGGGTCGTGATCGCGCATGGAGGTCACCGTAGCCGTCCCTCCCTACCTTGATCGGTAGGGCATGTAAGTATTGATTGAATCAATATTGACAGTACTTGAGTCAAGCATGGACAGTCGGATCAAGTCCAGGGAGGAGACACCATGTCCGTCAACAGGACCGCACCCCGTGTCGAGGTACCGCGTGGCCTCGCCGGGGTCGTCGTCACCGACACCCGTGTCGGAGACGTCCGCGGAATCGAGGGCTTCTATCACTACCGGCAGTACTCGGCCGTCGAACTCGCGCTGACCCGCGGCTTCGAGGACGTCTGGCACCTCCTGGTGCACGGAACCCTCCCCGGGCCCGACCGCGCCGCGTCCTTCGCCGCCGAGACCGCGAGGCTGCGCCGGTTGCCCGAGGAGGTCCGCGCGGCCCTTCCCGCCGTCGCCGCGGCCGGCCGCGGCGACGGGCCACTGGCCGGCCTGCGGACCGCGCTGTCGCTGCTGGGGGCCGCGCGGGGGTTCCGCCCGGTCTACGACACGGACCCGGAGCAGCGGCGTGCCGACACCGTGGCCGCCTGCGCGGCCGTGCCCACGCTGCTCACCGCGCTGTACCGGCTCGGGCAGGGCCTCGAGCCCGTCGAGCCCCGCGAGGACCTGCCCTACGCAGCGAACTACCTCTACATGCTCACGGGCGAGGAGCCGGACCCGCGACGGGCGCGTGCGGTCGAGCAATACCTGATCTCAACCATTGACCACGGATTCAACGCGTCAACGTTCACCGCACGGGTCATCGCGTCCACGGGCGCCGACGTGGCCGCCTGTCTGGTCGGAGCCGTGGGCGCCCTGTCCGGGCCGCTGCACGGCGGGGCGCCGAGCCGCGCGCTCGACACCCTGGACGCGATCGGAACGCCGGACCGGGCCGACGCCTGGATCAGGGAGCGGGTGCTCGCCGGTGACCGCGTCATGGGCTTCGGCCATGCCGTCTACCGCACGGAGGACCCCCGTTCACGGATGCTGCGCGACATCGCCCTCGGCTTCGGCGGCCCGCGCGTCGATCTGGCCGTCGAGGTCGAACGGCACGTCGAGGCGGTCCTCACCGAACTGAAGCCGGGCCGCGAACTGCACACCAACGTCGAGTACTACGCGGGCGTGGTCATGGAACTGTGCGGCCTGCCGAGGGAGATGTTCACCCCCACCTTCGCCGCGGCCCGGGTGGTGGGCTGGAGCGCCAACATCCTGGAACAGGCCGCGGACCCGAAGATCATTCGGCCGGTGGCACGCTACGTGGGCCCGGAGCCGCCGGTCGCGGTGCCGCCGGCGGCCTGAGGCGACGAAGGCGGCGGGAGGCCGGGCCCAGTACGACCTGGAGCCACCCGGGAGCCGACCCCGAATGACCGGAGCCGACCTGGATCCGACCCGGATCCGACCCGAAACGACCCGGGGCCGCGCCGGAGCCGCCCCGGCGCCCGGTCGGCACCCGGGTCGAGCGGCCGTCGCGGGGCGTGCGGGCAAGCACGCCGGCGTGCAAGCCGTCGTGTCTCCTCCCGCTCGTATCCTGGTCGCGCAGTCGATTACCGCAATTCCGCGCGCCCGGCCACGAGCCGGTGCGCGCGTCCGCGTGAGAGAGGTCGCCCGTTGGGGAACAGCCCGGCGAACAGCCGCAGCCCGCAGCAGATCCCGGTGGTCGTGCTCGCCGGATTCCTGGGCTCCGGGAAGACCACGCTCCTCAACCACCTGCTGCACCACAGCGGAGGAAGCCGCATCGGGGCGATCGTCAACGACTTCGGCGCCATCGAGATCGACGCGATGGCGGTGGCGGGCGCCCTCGGCGACTCGACCGTCTCGCTCGGCAACGGCTGCCTGTGCTGTGCCGTCGACGCGAGCGAACTCGACGTCTACCTGGACCGGCTCGCCGCCCCCGCCGCGGGTGTCGACGTCATCGTGATCGAGGCCAGCGGACTGGCCGAGCCGCAGGAACTGGTGCGCATGGTGCTGGCCAGCGAGCATCCGGGGATCGTCTACGGCGGTCTCGTCGAGGTCGTCGACGCCGCCGAGTTCGACGACACCCGCGCCAGGCACCCCGAGATCGACCGGCATCTCGCCCTCGCCGACCTCGTCGTGGTCAACAAGCTGGACCGGGCACCGGACGCCGACCGCGTGCTAGCGCTCGTCCGCTCGCTCACCGACCGTGCCGTGGTCCTCCCCGCCACCTACGGCCGCGTCGACCCGGAGTTCCTCTTCGACTGCAGGCCGAGCGAGGAGCGCGTCGGCCAGCTCTCCTTCGACGACCTGCACGAGCACCGCGAGGACGGCCCCGGCCACGCCGGCCACCTGCACACCGGCTACGACAGCCTGTCCTTCACCTCCGCACCGCCCATGGACCCCCGCCGTCTGATGAGCTTCCTGGACACCCGCCCGGAGGGGCTCTACCGGATCAAGGGATACGTCGACTTCCGGCCGTACGACACCCTCAACCGGTACGCCGTGCACGCCGTCGGCCGGTTCCTGCGCTTCAGGCCGGAGCCCTGGCCGCCCGCCGGCCCCCGCCGCACGCAGCTCGTGCTGATCGGCTCCGGCATCGACGCCGACGCCCTCCACAAGGAACTCGAGGCGTGCGGGAACGACGCCCAGCACGTAGACGAGCACGGCATGTGGGGCGTCCTGCGCTTCGTGCCCGGCTCCGAGGAGGAGCCGGGCACGGAGACCTACGGCGCGTAGCGGCCGGAGGGCGTGAAGCCGGGCGCCCTACGACACCGGTCCCGCGACCACCGACACCGTCTTCGGCAGCGACGTGCCCGAGCCGTCGCGGCGCGGGTCCGGCTCCGGCAGCTCCACCGGGGTGCCGTTCTTCTGCGCCGCGCGCGCCGGGACGGGGCCTGCCCAGGCCAGCGACAGGCAGTCCTCGCCCTTCAGGAACCGCTGGCAGCGCACGCCGCCGGTGGCCCGGCCCTTGCGCGGGTACTGGTCGAACGGGGTCAGCTTGGCCGTCGTCTGCACCGAGTCGTCCAGCGTGCCGCGCGAGCCCGCCACCGTGAAGACCGCCGCGTCGGCGGCCGGGTCGACCGCGGTGAAGGAGATGACCTTGGCGCCCTCGGTCACCTTGATGCCGGCGATACCGCCGGCCGGGCGGCCCTGCGGGCGGACGATGGACGCCTGGAAGCGCAGCAGCTGCGCGTCGTCCGTGATGAACACCAGGTCCTCGTCGCCGGTGCGCAGCTCCACCGCGCCGACGATCCGGTCGCCCTCCTTCAGCGTGATGACCTCCAACTCGTCCTTGTTGGACGGGTAGTCGGGCACCACACGCTTGACGACACCCTGCACCGTGCCCAGCGCCAGGCCGGGGGACGACTCGTCCAGCGTGGTCAGGCAGACCACCGTCTCGTCGTCCTCCAGGGACACGAACTCCGCCAGCGGCGCCCCTCCGGACAGGTTCGCCGTCGCCGCTTCGGGCAGCTGCGGAAGGTCGACGACGTTGATCCGCAGCAGCCGGCCCGCCGAGGTCACCGCGCCGATCTCGCCGCGCGCGGTCGCCGGGACCGCCGAGACGATCACGTCGTGCTTCACGCGCCTGGCGCGGGCCGCCTCGGCGAACGGCTCGTCGGTCGCCGTACGGGCCAGCAGCCCCGTCGAGGACAGCAGCACCCGGCACGGGTCGTCGGCGACCTGGAGCGGCACGGCGGCCACCGGCGCGCCCCCGGACTCCAGCAGGACCGTACGCCGGTCGGTGCCGAACTTCTTCGCCACGGCGGCCAGTTCGGCCGAGACCAGCTTGCGCAGCTCCGCGTCCGACTCCAGGATCCGGGTCAGCTCCTCGATCTCCGCGGTGAGCCTGTCCTTCTCCGCCTCCAGCTCGATGCGGTCGTACTTGGTGAGCCGGCGCAGCGGCGTGTCGAGGATGTACTGCGTCTGGACGTCGCTCAGCGAGAACCGCTCCATCAGGCGCTGCTTGGCCTGCGCGGAGTTCTCGCTGGACCGGATCAGCCGGATGACCTCGTCGATGTCGACCAGAGCGGTGAGCAGGCCCTCGACCAGGTGAAGCCGGTCGCGCCTCTTGCCGCGGCGGAACTCGCTGCGGCGCCGGACCACGTCGAAGCGGTGGTCGAGGTAGACCTCCAGCAGCTCCTTCAGACCCAGCGTGAGCGGCTGGCCGTCGACCAGGGCGACGTTGTTGATGCCGAAGGACTCCTCCATCGGCGTCAGCTTGTAGAGCTGCTCCAGGATCGCCTCCGGCACGAAGCCGTTCTTGATCTCGATGACCAGGCGCAGCCCGTGCTCACGGTCGGTGAGGTCCTTGACGTCGGCGATGCCCTGGATCTTCTTGGAGTTGACCAGGTCCTTGATCTTGGCGATGACCTTCTCCGGGCCGACCGCGAAGGGCAGCTCGGTGACGACCAGGCCCTTGCGGCGGGCGGTCACGGGCTCGACGGTGACCGTCGCCCGGATCTTGAACGTGCCGCGTCCCGACGCGTACGCGTCCCGGATGCCGTCCAGGCCGACGATCCGGCCGCCGGTGGGCAGGTCGGGGCCCGGGACGTGCTTCATCAGCGCGTCCAGGTCCGCGTTCGGGTGCCTGATCAGATGGCGGGCCGCCGCCACGACCTCGCGCAGATTGTGCGGAGGCATGTTGGTCGCCATGCCGACCGCGATGCCCGAGGAGCCGTTGACCAGCAGGTTCGGGAAGGCGGCGGGCAGTGCCACCGGCTCCTGCTCCTGGCCGTCGTAGTTCGGCGCGAAGTCGACCGTGTCCTCGTCGATCGACTCGGTCATCAGGCTCGTCGCCTCGGTCATCCGGCACTCGGTGTACCGCATGGCGGCCGGCGGGTCGTCGTTGCCCAGGGAGCCGAAGTTGCCGTGGCCGTCCACCAGCGGGACGCGCATCGAGAAGCCCTGCGCCATGCGCACCAGGGCGTCGTAGATCGACGAGTCGCCGTGCGGGTGCAGCTTGCCCATGACCTCGCCGACGACGCGGGCGCACTTCACGTAGCTCCGCTCGGGACGCAGGCCCATCTCGTTCATCTGGTAGACGATCCGGCGGTGCACGGGCTTGAGTCCGTCACGGGCGTCCGGCAGGGCGCGCGAGTAGATGACCGAGTACGCGTACTCGAGGTAGGAGCCACGCATCTCGTCAACGACGTCGATGTCGAGGATCCTCTCCTCGTACGAATCGTCGGGCGGCGGGGTCTTCGTGCTGCGGCGGGCCATCGCTGCCGGCTCCTCCAGATTTCTGTTCGCTCGGGGTTGACGGATCTGACGCGGACCATTGTGGACCGCGGCACTGACAACCCGGGCCGCGACCCGGTCCCCCGCGGTGCGGCCCAGTGCCGGGAAGCCCTCCCACGGCACGCGGGACGCAGGCTACGCGATCCGCTGTGGGCGTACGTCCGGCGGGAACTTCGCCGAGGCTCCGCACGCTTGCATACAGTGGCAGGACCGGCAGGAAAACCGCGGTTTCCATCAACCGCCTCCGCTCGCGAAGGGACGTACATGCCCATGGGTCACACGACCACAGCCGAGGCAGGCTCCGGGGGCCTGACAGCGACCGAGCACCGTCTGGCCAACGGTCTGCGCGTGGTGCTCTCCGAGGACCACCTGACCCCGGTGGCGGCGGTCTGCCTGTGGTACGACGTCGGCTCCCGCCACGAAGTCAAGGGACGCACCGGCCTGGCTCACCTTTTCGAGCACCTGATGTTCCAGGGCTCCGGCCAGGTCACGGGCAACGGGCACTTCGAGCTGGTGCAGGGCGCCGGCGGCTCGCTGAACGGCACCACGAGCTTCGAGCGCACCAACTACTTCGAGACCATGCCCGCCCACCAGCTGGAGCTCGCCCTCTGGCTCGAGGCCGACCGCATGGGCTCCTTGCTGGCCGCCCTGGACGAGGAGTCCATGGAGAACCAGCGGGACGTCGTCAAGAACGAGCGCCGCCAGCGCTACGACAACGTCCCCTACGGCACCGCCTTCGAGAAGCTGACCGCCTTGGTCTACCCGGAGGGCCACCCCTACCACCACACGCCGATCGGCTCGATGGCCGACCTGGACGCGGCCACCCTGGAGGACGCGCGCCAGTTCTTCCGGACGTACTACGCGCCCAACAACGCGGTGCTGTCCGTGGTCGGCGACATCGACCCGAAGCAGACCCTCGCCTGGATCGAGAAGTACTTCGGCTCGATCCCCGGCCACGACGGCAAGCCCGCGCCCCGCGACGGCTCGCTGCCGGAGGTCATCGGCGGCCAACTGCGCGAGGTCGTCGAGGAGGAGGTCCCGGCGCGCGCCCTGATGGCCGCCTACCGGCTCCCGCACGACGGCACGCGCGACGCGGACGCGGCGGACCTGGCCCTGACCGTGCTCGGCGGCGGCGAGTCCTCCCGTCTGTACAACCGGCTGGTGCGCCGCGACCGTACGGCCGTCGCGGCGGGCTTCGGTCTGCTGCGGCTGGCCGGCGCGCCCTCGCTCGGCTGGCTGGACGTGAAGACCTCCGGTGACGTCGAGGTCCCGGTGATCGAGGCCGCGATCGACGAGGAGCTGGCCCGGTTCGCCGAGGAGGGCCCCACGCCCGAGGAGATGGAGCGCGCCCAGGCCCAGTTGGAGCGCGAGTGGCTGGACCGGCTCGGCACGGTCGCCGGCCGCGCCGACGAACTGTGCCGGTTCGCCGTCCTGTTCGGCGACCCGCAGCTCGCCCTGACGGCCGTCGAGCGCGTTCTGCAGGTGACCCCCGAGCAGGTCCAGGAGGTGGCCAAGGCCCACCTGCGCCCGGACAACCGCGCGGTCCTCGTGTACGAGCCCAAGTCCCCGGAGGCCGTCGAGGACGCGGACGTCCCCGAGGACCCGGAGGCCGAAGCGACCGTTGAGGGCCGACACGACAACGAGGAGACGGCCAAGTGAGCGAGCTCGCCCCGATGGACTTCCACCCCCAGCCGCAGCCGGGCGAGGCCAAACCCTGGGCGTTCCCGGCCCCCGAGCGCGACACGCTGGACAACGGCCTGACCGTGCTGCGCTGCCACCGCCCCGGCCAGCAGGTCGTCGCCGTGGAGGTGCTGCTCGACGCGCCCCTGGACGCCGAGCCGTCCGGCCTGGACGGACTCGCCACGATCATGGCGCGGGCCTTCTCCGAGGGCACCGACAAGCACTCGGCCGAGGACTACGCCGCCGAGCTGGAGCGGGCCGGCGCCACGCTCGACGCGCACGCCGACCACCCCGGCGTCCGGCTCAGCCTTGAGGTGCCGGCCTCCCGCCTGGCCAAGGGCCTCGGCCTGCTCGCCGACGCCCTGCGCGCCCCCGCCTTCGCGGAGAGCGAGGTCGAGCGGCTGGTGCGCAACCGGCTGGACGAGATCCCGCACGAGCTGGCCAACCCCTCCCGCCGCGCCGCCAAGGAGCTCTCCAGGGAGCTGTTCCCGGCCACCGCGCGCATGTCGCGGCCGCGCCAGGGCACCGAGGAGACGGTCGAGAAGATCGACGCGGCCGCGGTCCGTGCCTTCTACGACCGGCATGTCCGTCCCGCGACCGCGACCGCGGTCGTGGTCGGCGACCTCACCGGCACCGATCTGGACGCCCTGCTCGCCGACACCCTGGGCGCCTGGACCGGCACCCCCGCCGAGCCGCGCCCGGTGCCGCCGGTGACCGCCGACGACACCGGCCGGGTCGTCATCGTCGACCGGCCCGGCGCCGTCCAGACGCAGCTCCTCATCGGCCGGATCGGCCCCGACCGGCACGACCGGGTGTGGCCCGCCCAGGTGCTCGGCACCTACTGCCTCGGCGGCACGCTCACCTCCCGCCTGGACCGCGTCCTGCGCGAGGAGAAGGGCTACACCTACGGCGTGCGCGCCTTCGGGCAGGTCCTGCGGTCCGCCCCGGACGGCACCGGCGCCGCGATGCTCGCCATCAGCGGCTCCGTGGACACCCCGAACACCGGCCCGGCGCTCGACGACCTGTGGAAGGTGCTGCGCACCCTCGCGGCCGAGGGCCTGACCGACGCCGAGCGGGACGTCGCCGTGCAGAACCTGGTCGGGGTGGCGCCGCTGAAGTACGAGACCGCGGCGGCCGTCGCGAGCACCCTGGCCGACCAGGTCGAGCAGCACCTGCCCGACGACTTCCAGGCGACGCTGTATCAGCAGCTCGCGGCCACCGGCACCGTGGAGGCCACCGCGGCGGTCGTCAGCGCCTTCCCGGTGGACGGCCTGGTGACGGTCCTCGTCGGTGACGCGGCGCAGATCAAGGAGCCCGTGGAGGCGCTCGGCATCGGCGAAGTCACCGTCGTCGCCGCCGAGTAGCGGCCGGACGGCGTCACGCGCGCGTGGGGACCTCGCGGCCGACGGGCCGTCAGGTCCCCCTCGTGTGTGCGGTCCTTCCCGAAACGGGTGAACCGTCCTTGTTCAGATGTCCGAATTGGGGCAGAGGTTGCCTGTCTGCCCTGTGGGATGCGCTACAAAATCACGGATTCGTTTGGGCGCCGGGGACCGGCCCGCTTAGCGTCTTCCGGGCTGTCCGTCAGGCAGTGCGCCGCGTCCGCGGCACCGGACAGTCATCGCCGAGTCCCCGTACGGCGCGAGCCAGGGGAGCCGGGGACCCATCGCAGTCCCTGGGGTGAATCGGACGCCCGCGCGCGAGCGAGGGGGTCCGTAGGAGACCTTCCTGCTCCGAACCCGTCAGCTAACCCGGTAGGCGAGAGGGAAGGAAAGGACCAGCCACTTCATGGCGTTCATGTGCGCCTCCGGGAAGCACCGCAAGCCCGGCCGCGTCAAGCGCACCACCGCTCAGGCGGCGGGTGTCGCAGCCCTCACCACCACCGGTGTCATCGGCACCCTCGCGGCCTCGCCGGCGCTCGCCGCGGAGAAGCCCGTCGAGCAGACCGGCCTCACTCCGGTGATCAGTGTGAGCGACGACGTCGCCGAGCAGATCGACGAGCAGGCCGCCGCTCAGACCCAGGCCGCCGAGCGGCAGGCGGCCGAGGAGGCCGCCGCCAAGGCGGCCGCCGCCGAGGCGAAGAAGGAACGCGAGGCCGCGGCGCGCGCCGCCCGTGAGGCCGAGCGCAAGCGCCTGAACGCCTTCGTCGCCCCGATCGTGCACTCGTACGTCTCCACGGCCTACCAGGCCAGCAGCTCCCTGTGGTCCTCCGGCTCGCACACGGGCATCGACTTCCACGCCGCCAGCGGCACCTCCGTGCACGCGGTCGGCGCCGGCACCGTCGTCTCCACCGGCTGGGGCGGGGCGTACGGCAACGAGATCGTGATCCGGATGGCCGACGGCATGTACACCCAGTACGGGCACCTGTCGTCCATCGGAGTCACGGTGGGTCAGAAGGTGATTCCGGGCCAGCAGATCGGCCTGTCCGGCGCGACCGGCAACGTCACCGGCCCGCACCTGCACTTCGAGGCCCGTACCTCCCCCGACTACGGCTCGGACGTCGACCCCATCGCCTACCTCCGCAAGCACGGCGTGCACGTCTGACCCCGTCCCGCGCGGACATCCGAAAGCCCCGGCTCACCGAGCCGGGGCTTTCGCGGTTTTCAGCTATGCGTGACGGCGCGGTCGGCCAAAAAATATGCATGGATTCCGGCCCGCCGTCGGAAATTCCGCTCCCTTGGAATAGAGTCACGGATCAACACGTCCATCGTCGGCGTTTCACGGGGATCAAGGCGGAGGTCGGTCATGCGTATTCCGGCGCACTCGGTGTGCACGGCGATCCGGGACGACATCGTCGCGGGTGTCCATGAGCGAGGCGGCCGGCTCACCGAGGAAGTCCTGGCCCGCCGCTACGGCGTCTCGCGCGTCCCCGTCCGTGAGGCGCTGCGCACCCTGGAGGCGGAGGGCTTCGTGGTGACCCGGCGGCACGCGGGCGCGTGCGTGGCCGAGCCGACCGAGCAGGAGGCCGCCGACCTGCTGGAGATGCGCATGCTCCTGGAGCCGCTCGGCGCCGCCCGTGCCGCCCAGCGGCGTACCGAGGCCCATCTGAAGGTGCTGCGCGGCCTGGTCAGGCTGGGGCAGGAGCGGGCCAGGAGGGGCAACAGCGAGGATCTGCGCGCGCTGGGGGGCTGGTTCCACGAGACGCTCTCCCAGGCGTCCGGCAGCCCTTCGCTGACGTCGATGCTGACCCAGCTCCGGCACAAGATCGCCTGGATGTACGCGGTGGTGGCCCCGCCGAGCCCGGTGGACTCCTGGGCCGAGCACGGCGCGATCGTGGACGCGGTGGCGCGTGGCGACGGCGAACGCGCGCGTGCCGTCACGGCGCTGCACACTGAGCGCGCGACGGCCGCGCACCGGTTGCGTTTTTCCGGCGGCGGGGGTCGCCCGGACCGTGTGAGGACTTCGCAACACGTTGTAAACATGTCGAGCCCGCGTAATTAACACGGGGGCCGTATACAAAGAAGAGGGAATTTCGGGGCGGGGTATTTCCGGTGCCCGGATTTCCCGCGCACCGGAATAATCGGTGAAACACCGGAGCCGTGCCGCCCGGAAAGGACGGCACGGCTCCGGTGTTTCTCGTGAGCCAGGGCTCAGACCGTCTCGGGCAGTTCCTCGAGGCCCTCGGCGACCAGCTTGGCCAGACGGTCCAGGGCGATGTCCGCGCCCTCGGCGTCGGAGGCGAGGACGATCTCCTCGCCGCCCTGGGCGCCCAGACCCAGGACGGCCAGCATGGAGGCCGCGTTGACGGGGTTGCCCCCGGCCTTGGCGATCGTCACCGGGACGCCTGTGGCCGTGGCGGCTCGGACGAAGATGGAGGCGGGGCGGGCGTGGAGGCCCTCGGCCCAGCCGACGTTGACGCGGCGCTCAGCCATGTGTTGCTGCCCTTCGGTGTTCAGGGTTGTCTAGACCAGTTTCCCATATCGTGAAGCGTGCCCCGGGCGGTCCTGCGTCCCGCCGCGGTGCCGCCGCCGGATCGCGGCCTCGATCCGGCTTGTCGCCCTCCACAGACTGCCTCGCGACGTCGCCGTACGCGAGCCGTACCCTGGGGCCCATGCAGAGCCCGGCGGACCGGCAGGACCGGCACGAGTACCCCGCTCACTGGGAGGCGGACGTGGTGCTGCGCGACGGGGGCACCGCGCGCATCAGGCCCATCACCGTTGATGACGCCGACCGCCTGGTCAGCTTCTACGAGCAGGTCTCGGACGAGTCGAAGTACTACCGCTTCTTCGCGCCGTACCCGCGTCTGTCCGCCAAGGACGTCCACCGCTTCACTCACCACGACTTCGTGGACCGGGTGGGACTCGCGGCCACGATCGGCGGCGAGTTCATCGCCACCGTACGCTACGACCGCATCGGCACCGACGGCATGCCCGCGTCCGTGCCCGCGGACGAGGCCGAGGTCGCCTTCCTGGTCCAGGACGCCCACCAGGGCCGCGGCGTCGCGTCCGCGCTGCTGGAGCACGTCGCGGCCGTCGCGCGCGAGCGGGGCATCCGGCGCTTCGCCGCCGAGGTGCTGCCCGCCAACACCAAGATGATCAAGGTGTTCACGGACGCCGGGTACACCCAGAAGCGCAGCTTCGAGGACGGCGTCGTACGCCTGGAGTTCGACCTCGAGCCCACCGACCGCTCGGTCGCCGTCCAGCGCGCGCGGGAGCAGCGCGCCGAGGCCCGCTCGGTCCGCCGGCTGCTGGCGCCCGGCTCCGTCGCCGTCGTCGGCGTCGGCCGCACGCCGGGCGGCGTCGGCCGCGGCGTCCTCGGCAACATCCGGGAGGCCGGCTACCGGGGCCGGCTGCACGCCGTGAACAGCGCCTTCACCGAGGACCTCACGGAGGTCGACGGGGTGCCCGCGCACCGCTCGGTGCGGGACATCGACGGGCCCGTGGACCTCGCCGTCGTCGCCGTCCCGGCCGAGCACGTGCCCGCCGTCGTCGCCGAGTGCGGCG
The DNA here is from genome assembly GCF_040631045.1 of Streptomyces sp. NPDC005706. Lineage (NCBI taxonomy): Bacteria > Bacillati > Actinomycetota > Actinomycetes > Kitasatosporales > Streptomycetaceae > Streptomyces > Streptomyces sp. NPDC005706. Next base: position 121,197 of record NZ_JBEXYS010000021.1, read on the forward strand.
AGCACGGGGTGCAGGGGCTGGTGGTGCTGTCCGCCGGATACGCCGAGAGCGGGCCCGAGGGGCGCGAGCGGCAGCGTGCCCTGGTGCGGCAGGCGCGCGCGTACGGCATGCGGATCATCGGCCCCAACGCCTTCGGGATCATCAACACCGCGCCCGGAGTCCGGCTGAACGCCTCACTGGCCCCGGAGATGCCCAGGCCCGGCCGCATCGGCCTGTTCGCCCAGTCCGGCGCCATCGGCATCGCCCTGCTGTCCCGGCTGCACCGGCGCGGGGGAGGGGTCACGGGCGTCACGGGCGTGTCCACCTTCGTGTCGTCCGGCAACAGGGCCGACGTCTCCGGCAACGACGTCCTCCAGTACTGGTACGACGACCCCGAGACCGACGTCGCCCTCATGTACCTGGAGACCATCGGCAACCCGCGCAAGTTCAACCGCCTGGCCCGGCGCACGGCCGCGGCCAAGCCGCTGCTCGTGGTGCAGGGCGCCGGATCCGCGCCGCAGGGACACGCCGTACGGGCGACGCGGCTGCCCCACGAGACCGTGTCGGCGCTGCTCCGGCAGGCCGGCGTCATCCGGGTCGACACGATCACCGAGCTGGTCGACGCCGGCCTGCTGCTGGCCCGGCAGCCGCTGCCCGCCGGGCCCCGGGTGGCGATCCTCGGGAACTCCGAGTCGCTGGGCCTGCTGACCTACGACCGCTGCCTCGCGGAGGGGCTGCGGCCCTCGCCCCCGCTCGACCTGACCACCGGCGCGACGGCGGAGGACTTCCACCGCGCGCTGTCGAGGGCCCTGGCGGACGACACCTGCGATGCGGTCGTGGTCACGGCGATCCCGGCGATCGGGGAGGGTTCGCCGGGCGACGCAGAACTGGCGGAGGCGCTGCGGTCGGCGGCCTCCGGGGTGTCCGGCAAGCCGGTGCTCGTGGTGCACGTGGAACTCGGCGGGCTCGCGGAGGCGTTGTCCGCCGCGGCCAGCACCGCACCGCAGGCCGCCGCGCAGGCTCCGGGCGCGGCCGGCACCGCACCGCAGGCCGCCCCACAGGCGGGCGCCGCGAACGCAGCACCCCGGCCCGCGCGGGCACCCGGCATCCCGGACGGCACCGGTCCGGTCCACCCCGCGCAGCGACCGCCGGCCGCGGTGCCCGACGCGCCCGGCGCTCCCCGGGAGGACGGGACCCGCCTCATCCCCGCCTACCCCGCCGCCGAACGTGCCGTCCGCGCCCTCGCCGAGGCCGTGAAGTACGGGCAGTGGCGGCGCGAGGCCACCGACCCCGGCAAGGTCCCGGAGTACGAGGACATCGACGAGAAGGGCGCCGCCGAACTGATCGGCGTCCTGCTCGAACGCGGGCAGGGGCTCACCCTCGGGGAGGCGGAGACCTGCGAACTGCTCGGCAAGTACGGCATCCCGGTCCGCCGAGCGCTGCCCGCGCCCACCCCCGACGCCGCCGCCGAAGCCGCCCGCGCCCTCGGCTACCCGGTGGCCCTCAAGGCCACCGCCCCGCACCTGCGGCACCGCGCCGACCTCGGCGGCGTACGCCTCGACCTCGCGAACGAGGAACAACTGCGCCGCTCCTACGCCGAGTTGACCGAGCTGTTCGGAAAGCCCGACGAGCTGCGGCCGGTGGTGCAGGGCATGGCGCCCAGGGGCGTCGACACGGTCGTACGCGCGGTGATCGACCCGGCGGCCGGCGCCGTGCTGTCCTTCGGGATCGCCGGGGCCCCCTCGCAACTGCTCGGGGACATGGCGCACCGGCTGGTCCCGGTCACCGACCGGGACGCGACCTCGCTGGTGCGCTCCGTCCGCACGGCACCGCTGCTGTTCGGCTGGCGCGGCTCCACGCCCGCGGACACCCCCGCGCTGGAGCGGCTGCTGCTGCGCGTGTCCCGGCTGGTGGACGACCATCCCGAAGTGGTGGCCGTCACCCTCGAGCCGGTCGTCGTCGCCCAGCGGGGCGTGAGCGTCCTCGGCGCCACCGTGCGCCTCGCGCCGCCGCCCGCCCGCGACGACCTCGGCCCGCGCACCATGCCCGCGTACTGAGCGGGGGAGCGGCCGGGCCGCCGGCCGGCGCCCCTCGTACCGCCCTCCCCGCGCGCGGGGAGGCGGGCCACCGCGGCCGTCGGCGACTGGCCCGGACCGCCCTTGCCCACGGATTAGGATGGACGCCATGGCCAAGACCAGTACGACGACCCAGGGGCTGCGCGCGGCGATCGAGCGCAGCGGCTACTACCCGGCCCTCGTGGCCGAGGCGGTGGAGGCCGCCGTGGGCGGCGAGCCCATCCGGTCGTACCTGGTCCACCAGGAGACGACGTTCGACCAGAACGAGGTGCGCCGGCACGTGACCGTGCTGGTCCTCACCGGCAACCGCTTCATCGTCAGCCACACCGACGAGCAGGCCGCCGACAGCACCTCCCCGACGCCGTACGCCACCACCTCCACGGAGTCCGTGAAGCTCGGCCGGATCTCGTCCGTCGTGGTCAGCCGGGTGGTCGCCAACCCGGAGCAGTACAAGCCGGGCACCCTGCCCCGCGAGATCGTGCTGACCATCGGCTGGGGCGCGGTCAGCCGCATCGACCTGGAGCCCGCCGCCTGCGGCGACCCCAACTGCGAGGCCGACCACGGCTACACGGGCAGCTCCACGGCGGACGACCTCAGCCTGCGGGTGAGCGAGGCGGGCGACGGCCCCGAGACGGTGCGCCAGGCGCTCGCCTTCGCACAGGCCATCTCCGAGGCGACCGCGGACCCCACGCGCTGATGGCGCAGATCTCCGCCTGGGACCACCCGGAGCCACTCGCCCTGGACACCGCGCCGCTGCCCCAGTACGGCAGCGGCTCGCTCGCCGACCTGCTGCCCACCCTGGCCGCGGGCCTCGGCGTCCCCGGCATGACCGCCACGATCGGGGAACTGACCCCGGCCGACCGGGTCTGCGTCTTCCTGGTCGACGGGCTCGGCTGGGAGCAGCTCAGGGCGCACCCCGACGAGGCCCCCTTCCTGAACTCGCTGCTCGGCAGCTCGCGCGGCGGCACCGGCCGCCCGCTCACGGCCGGCTACCCGGCCACCACCGCGACCTCCCTGGCCTCCGTCGGCACCGGCCTGCCGCCCGGCGCGCACGGCCTGCCCGGTTACACCGTGCGCAACCCCGCCACCGGCGAGCTGATGAACCAGCTCCGCTGGCAGCCGTGGGCCCCGCCGCGCCCCTGGCAGCCGTATCCGACGGTGTTCCAACTGGCCCACGACGCCGGAGTGCACGCCGCCCAGGTGTCCTCGCCGGCCTTCGCGAGCACCCCGCTGACCAAGGTCGCGCTGAGCGGCGGCACCTTCCACGGCAGGCTCACCGGCGAGGACCGCATGGACCTCGCCGCCGAGCAACTGGCCGCCGGCGACCGCTCGCTGGTGTACACCTACTACGCCGAAATGGACGGCGCCGGGCACCGCTACGGCGTCGCCTCCGACACCTGGCGCGGCCAGCTCATGAACGTCGACCGGCTCGCCCAGCGCCTCGCCGAGCAGCTTCCGCCGCGCAGCGCGCTGTACGTCACCGCCGACCACGGCATGGTCGACGTGCCGTTCGACGAGGAGCACCGGATCGACTTCGACGAGGACTGGGAGCTGGGCGCCGGCGTCGCCCTGCTCGGCGGCGAGGGCCGGGCGCGGCACGTGTACGCGGTGCCGGGCGCCGAGGCCGACGTGCTGACCGTCTGGCGCGAGGTTCTCGGTGAGCAGTTCTGGGTGGCCTCGCGGGACGAGGCGATCGAGGCCGGCTGGTTCGGGCCGGGCGTCGACGAGCGCGTGTACGCGCGGCTCGGGGACGTGATCGCGGCCGCGCACGACGACGTCCTGGTCATCGCCTCCGAGCGGGAGCCCAAGGAGTCGGCGCTGGTCGGCAACCACGGCTCGATGACCCCCGCCGAGCAGCTCGTCCCGCTGCTCGAAGTACGCTCCTGAAACCCCCTGCCCGTCCCCGCCGAAAGGTGCTCATCCCCTCATGCCCGAGCTGGTGTTCTTCTCCGGAACCATGGACTGCGGGAAGTCGACGCTGGCTCTGCAGATCGAGCACAACCGCTCCACGCGCGGCCTCGTCGGGGTGATCTTCACCCGGGACGACCGCGCGGGCGAGGGCAAGCTGTCCTCCCGGCTCGGCCTGGTCACCGACGCGGTGGAGGTAGAGGACGGCCAGGACCTGTACGCCTACCTCGTCGACCACCTCTCCCAGGGCGGCCGCGCGGACTACGTGATCGCGGACGAGGCCCAGTTCCTCGCGCCGGAGCAGATCGACCAGCTCGCGCGCGTGGTGGACGACCTCGGCCTGGACGTCTACGCCTTCGGCATCACCACCGACTTCCGCTCCAAGCTCTTCCCCGGCTCCCAGCGGCTGGTGGAACTGGCCGACCGCATAGAGGTGCTCCAGGTCGAGGCCCTGTGCTGGTGCGGCGCCCGCGCCACCCACAACGCCCGCACGGTGGGCGGCGAGATGGTCGTCGAGGGCGCCCAGGTGGTCGTCGGCGATGTCAACCACGCGGCGGGCGAGATCGGCTACGAAGTGCTGTGCCGCCGACACCACCGCCGCCGCATGACCGCCGCGACGTCCCGCGCGGCGGCCCTGTCCCCGGACGTACTGCCGGTCACGGCCGACTGACCCCGTCCAGGAGGCGAAGCGCCTCCCTGCCGGTGCTTCAGCCGATGCGGGCTCCAGCGCCGCCGACCCGGACGCGCGGGTCGCCCGCGCGCAGCGTCACCGTGAGCTCGCCGGGGCGGCCGAGGTCCTCGCCCTGGTGCAGGGTGAGGACGGCGTCCTCGGGGACCAGGCCCAGCTCGCGGGCGTACGCACCGAACGCGGCGGCCGCGGCGCCGGTCGCCGGGTCCTCGACGACGCCGCCGACGGGGAACGGGTCTCGGACGTGGAAGACGGTGGCCGACTCCCGCCACACCAACTGCACCGTGGTCAGGTCCAGGCGGTGCATCAGCGCTTCGAGGCGCGCGAAGTCGTACGCGAGATCCGCGAGGCGGGCCCGCGTCGCCGCCGCGAGGACGAGATGGCGGGCGCCGGCGAATGCGATCCGGGGCGGGAAGACCGGATCGAGATCGGCGGCCGGCCAGTCCAGCGCGGCGAGCGCCTCCGCAAGGTCGACACCGGCGATCTCCTCTACGTGCGGCTCGACACTGGTGAGTGTGGCCCTGACCGTCCCGCCCTCCTCGGTGACCTCCACCGGCACGGTGCCGGCGGGCGTCGCGAACACCAGCTCCCCGGGGCCGAGCCGCTCGGCGAGCGCGACGGCGGTCGCGACGGTGGCGTGCCCGCAGAACGGCACCTCGGCCTTGGGACTGAAGTAGCGGATGCTGTACGTCCGCCCCTCGGGGCCGTCCAGCCCCTCCGGAGGCGCGGTCAGGAACGCCGACTCCGAGTATCCGAGGCCGGCGGCGATGGCCAGCATGTCGCCGTCGCCCAGACCGGTGGCGTCAAGCGACGCCGGCGGGGTTGCCGCCGGCGGGGTCATTGGAGAAGGCGGTGTAGCGCAGTACCTCGGGCAGCGCGGTGTTCGTCGTCATGGTCGCGTCAACACGGGGCGGGACATGGCCTATTCCACAGAGCACGTGGACCGCCCTCTGTGCCGACCGGACACTCCGGGCAGGTCTATGGCGATCGAGGCGCTCGGAATTCCCGTGCTGAGCTTCTGCCGAGACGTCTCACCGGCACGGCGAAGCACGATCTGACGGGGGCGCGGACGCCCGCCCGTGGGCGGGGACCCGCAGAGGCCGTGTAGAGGACCCGGCGGCCATCGGTTAGGTGACGTCGGTCTGGAGGTCGTCGTCCCGGTCGGGCTTTCGCTCTACGAGGTCCTCGGCGCCGGCCAGTCGTCCCACGCCGACCTGCGTGCGGGAGCGGCCCGGCTCCTGGAGATCGAGTACGCCCTGTCGGCCAAGGGTGACCGCCGCTGCCTCGTGCTGTCCGGGCCGGCCGGGGAGGCCTGGTCCGCCCAGGCCGTCCGGGACGTGTTCGGTGTCGACGTCATCTGGCGCACCTCGGCCGGCTGGGACGGAAGCGAGGCGAAGGCGGCCCTGGGCGGCGGTGAGTAGGGACGCCGGGCGGGCAGGGCTCAGTGCGGATCCTCGACCACCGAGAACACCGCCCCCTCCGGGTCCGCCACCGTGGCGACCCGGCCGTGCGGGCTGTCGTGGGCCGGGTCCAGGATCCGGCCGCCCAGTTCGGTGACCTGAAGCAGCGTTTCCCCGGTGTCGGCGACCTGGAAGTACGTCAGCCAGTGGGCGCCCCGGTCGCCGGGCAGGGCATGGCCCAGGCCGCTCAGGCCGGCCACCGGCTGTCCGCCGGCGCGCAGGGTCACGTGGTCGGAGTCGGCGGAGATCTCCGGCTCCTCCTCGTAACCGAACACCGTCTCGTAGAACTTGGCCACGGCGGTGGTCTCGAAGGTGAGCAGCTCGTTCCAGGCGGGGGTGCCCGGGACGCCGCTGATCGACGTGCCGAGGTGGGCCGCGCCCAGCCAGATGCCGAACACCGCCCCGGAGGGGTCGGCGGCGATGGCCATCCGCCCGGCCTCGGCCGCGTCCAGCGGGCCCACGGCCACCGTGCCGCCGCACAGGCGTACCTGGTCGGCCGTGGCGTCCACGTCCCGCGAGGCGAAGTACGGCGTCCAGGCGACCGGCAGCCGGCGGTCCGGCGGCAGGTGGCCGATGCCGGCCACGTCGTGGCCGTCCAGCAGCGCCCGCACATACGGGCCGAGCTGCTGCGGGCCCGGCCGGAACTCCCAGCCGAACAGCGTCCCGTAGAACCTCTCGGTCGCGGCCAGCCCGTGCACCATCAGGCTCACCCAGCAGGGTGTGCCGGGCGCGCGCCGTGCGTGCGGGCCGGCCGACTCCCGTGCCTCGGTCATCGATCACTCTCTCCCCGGCCCTCACGGGGGCCGTGTCGGTTCCGCTTGCCGGAGGGGTGCCGCCCAAGCGCGCACACCCGTGCCGGTACCCGCGTCCTCCGGGGTGGCACGCCGGGCCGCGCCGACCGCCCGGGGCACGGGGAAGGATGTCTGCTCCGCCGTCTCCCGCCGCTTCCTGACGATGGCCGGCGAGTGTCCGACAGTTGTACAGCCTGTGCCCGATCCCGTACGCCGGGTGATCGGACCTGTCCGGCGGGAGAGTAGCCGGACCTGGACGCCGGGGCCACCCCTGACGTAAGGATGACGCCATGACAGCCATCATCAGCGCGACCGAACTGGCCCACGAGATCGAGGGGGAGACCCCGCCCGTCCTGCTCGACGTCCGCTGGCAGCTCAGCCTCGCGAAGGCGGCGGGCGAACCGGCGTTCGACGGCCGGGCCGAGTACGCGGCCGGGCACATCCCCGGCGCGGTCTTCGTCGACCTGGACCGGGAGCTCGCCTCTGCTCCCGGGGAGGGTGGCCGCCATCCGCTGCCCGACCTCGCGGAGTTCGGCGCGGCCATGCGCCGCGCGGGTGTGTCGGCCGCCCGGCCGGTCGTCGTGTACGACGGCGGGGTGGGCTGGGCCGCCGCGCGCGCGTGGTGGCTGCTGCGCTGGACGGGTCACCCGGACGTGCGGTGTCTCGACGGCGGGTTGCCGGCCTGGCAGGGCCCGCTGTCGACCGGGACGTCCGAGCCGGCCGAGGGCGACTTCCGGCCCACGCCCGACCCCGCCGGGCTGCTGGACGCGGACCAGGCGGCCGCCCTGGCCGGCTCGGGTGTACTGCTGGACGCGCGCGCGGGGGAGCGGTACCGCGGTGAGGTGGAGCCCATCGACCGGGTCGGCGGCCACATCCCGGGCGCGGTGTCGGCACCCACGACCGAGAACGTGGGGCCGGACGGCCGGTTCCTGTCCGCGGCGGACCTGCGGGACCGCTTCAAGGCCCTGGGGGTGTCCACGGACGCTCCGGTGGGCGTCTACTGCGGCTCGGGCGTGTCGGCCGCCCAGGAGGTGCTGGCGCTCGCGGTCGCGGGCATTCCGGCGGCCCTGTACGTCGGTTCCTGGTCGGAGTGGTCCTCGGACCCGTCCCGCCCGGTGGCGGTGGGCCCGGACCCGCGGTAGGCGACGACACGCGGGCGACGAGAAGTGGGGGGCCTCAACTGGAGCTCCTGGTCCCGGGTCGGCATGTCCTCCCGCATGAACGACGTCCTCATCCAGGAGCTGG